>NZ_AWNK01000005.1:0-140000 GCF_000469585.1 Chrysiogenes arsenatis DSM 11915 | reverse complement strand
ACAAGTAAGCCGGGGCACGAGAAACCTTGGCCGAAGATGGGGGGACCACCCTCCAAGGCTAAATACTCCCTGATGACCGATAGTGCAACAGTACCGTGAGGGAAAGGTGAAAAGAACCCCTGTTAGGGGAGTGAAATAGAACCTGAAACCGTATGTCTACAAGCGGTTCGAAAGGACTTAGTTCCTTGAGAGCGTGCCTTTTGCATAATGAACCTACGAGTTAATGTATGATGCAAGGTTAAGCCGTAAGGTGTAGCCGTAGGGAAACCGAGTCTGAATAGGGCGCTTAGTATCATGTATTAGACGCGAAACCAAGTGATCTATGCCTGGCCAGGGTGAAGCTTTGGTAACACAAAGTGGAGGCCCGAACCGATATGGGTTGAAAACCGTCCGGATGAGCTGGGTATAGGGGTGAAAGGCCAATCAAACTTGGAGATAGCTCGTTCTCCCCGAAATATATTGAGGTATAGCCTCAGGTGTTTCTTTTTGGGTGTAGAGCACTGAATCGGCTAGGGGTCCCACCAGATTACCAAACCGAATCAAACTCCGAAGCCCATTAAGTAGAGCCTGGGAGTCAGACTGCGGGAGATAAGTTCCGTAGTCGAAAGGGAAAGAGCCCAGACCATCAGCTAAGGTCCTCAAGTGCGTGCTAAGTGGAAAAGGATGTGGACTTGCCTGGACAACCAGGAGGTTGGCTTAGAAGCAGCCATTCCTTTAAAGAAAGCGTAATAGCTCACTGGTCGAGTGAGTCTGCGCCGAAGATATAACGGGGCTCAAGCACGCCACCGAAGCTATGGACTTCAGCAATGAAGTGGTAGGGGAGCGTTGTATAAAGCGCTGAAGGTGAACCCGTAAGGGACACTGGAGTTTATACAAGTGATCATGTAGNCAAGCACGCCACCGAAGCTATGGACTTCAGCAATGAAGTGGTAGGGGAGCGTTGTATAAAGCGCTGAAGGTGAACCCGTAAGGGACACTGGAGTTTATACAAGTGATCATGTAGGTATGAGTAACGAAAAAATGGGTGAGAACCCCATTCGCCGAAAGCCTAAGGTTTCCTGTGCAATGTCAGTCAGAACAGGGTGAGTCGGCCCCTAAGGCGAGGCCGAGAGGCGTAGTCGACGGGAAGCAGGTAAAAATTCCTGCACCACAGTGTAACACGATGCGGGGACGGAGAAAGGTATCTGGGAGTTCTGTTGGAATAGGACTTTCAAGGGTGTAGGCTTGGATGTAGTGAAAAACGCATCCAGTGAAGGCTAAGGCTCGATAACGAGAGAATACATGTATTCTCAAGCCAGAAATCCTCGGCTTCCAAGAAAAGCCGCTAAGGTTAATTGCACTGTGACCGTACCGCAAACCGACACAGGTAGGTGGGTAGAGAATACTAAGGCGCACGAGAGAACTCTAGCTAAGGAACTCGGCAAACTGACCCCGTAACTTCGGAAGAAGGGGTGCCTTTGGTAGGTGATCATGCTAGCCATGTGAGCCCAAGAAGGTCGCAGAGTCCAGTCCCAGGCAACTGTTTATCAAAAACACAGCACTATGCAAACACGAAAGTGGAAGTATATGGTGTGACGCCTGCCCGGTGCTGGAAGGTTAAAAGGAGAGGTTAGCGCAAGCGAAGCTTTGAATTGAAGCCCCAGTAAACGGCGGCCGTAACTATAACGGTCCTAAGGTAGCGAAATTCCTTGTCGGGTAAGTTCCGACCTGCACGAATGGCGTAATGATCTGGGAGCTGTCTCGGCTAGAGACTCGGTGAAATTGTAGTAGCGGTGAAGATGCCGCTTAACCGCAGCAAGACGGAAAGACCCCGTGCACCTTTACTATAACTTGGCAATGATAATCGGTGTATCATGTGTAGGATAGGTGGGAGGCGTAGAAGCTGGGACGCTAGTCTCGGTGGAGCCAACCTTGAAATACCACCCTTGGTACACTGGCTATCTAACTCTCTCCCGTAATCCGGGAGGAGGACATTGTCTGGTGGGTAGTTTGACTGGGGCGGTCGCCTCCGAAAGAGTAACGGAGGCGCGCGAAGGTTTCCTCAGGACGGTCGGAAATCGTCCGCAGAGTGTATTGGCAGAAGGAAGCTTAACTGCGAGACCAACAAGTCGAGCAGGTACGAAAGTAGGTCAAAGTGATCCGGTGGTCCCGCGTGGAAGGGCCATCGCTCAACGGATAAAAGGTACGCCGGGGATAACAGGCTTATCTCCCCCAAGAGTTCACATCGACGGGGAGGTTTGGCACCTCGATGTCGGCTCATCGCATCCTGGGGCTGGAGCAGGTCCCAAGGGTATGGCTGTTCGCCATTTAAAGCGGTACGCGAGCTGGGTTCAGAACGTCGTGAGACAGTTCGGTCCCTATCTGCTGTGGTCGTAGGATACTTGCGAGGGTCTGTCCCTAGTACGAGAGGACCGGGATGGACAAACCTCTAGTGCACCAGTTGTCTCGCCAGAGGCACAGCTGGGTAGCTATGTTTGGAACGGATAACCGCTGAAAGCATCTAAGCGGGAAGCCAGCCTCAAGATTAAGTATCCCCATGAGAGTCCATGTAGACTACGTGGTTGATAGGCTGGGAGTGTAATGGTAGTAATACCTTCAGCTGACCAGTACTAATAACTCCATTGAACTTTTTAGATTTAGGACCTCGTTTGGTGCATTTTTTGATGATGGGCTTTCTAACAGAACGATTACTACTTGCACACAACAACACTCTATTCGATTCGCAAACATGTAAACACAGTTTGTCTGGTGCCGATAGGGCAGAGGTCACACCCGTTCCCATCCCGAACACGGAAGTTAAGCTCTGCACCGCCGAAGATACTTGGGTTATCCTGGGAAAATAGGTCAGCGCCAGACTTTTTATTTTACTGAAAATCAAAATAAATACAGCTCACACTGAGCAACACGAACCCCCGGCGATGTCTTCTGGCATCCCCGGGGGTTCGTGCGTTGTGATATGGCAATAGAATTTGACGCAAAATGTTTTGTAGTAAGTGATTAGAAAATCAATAGGTGCGCTATTCCTCTGCCAACAATAGCAATAGCTGCAGCTTTTAGAGCAATTTTTGCTACCAATCCAATGCGTAGGCCAGCTGAAACGAGTACTGCAATGCCAACAGGGTCGCAGGGATGAATAGTAAATCCCGCTATACGGTTTACATCAAGAGCGCTCAATAGGCCTTCTTCAACTAAATCTAAAGTAACCGCCATCATCGCAGTGCCTCCTGCGAGAAACTTTGTAACAATGGGTAATACAGCTATTCCTGGAACTCCGAAGATTTGAAAAATTGGCGAGACGAGTGTTTGTAGTAGCCCGATCGCTCCAGTGTTTTTTAGAATATTTACAGTAAGCACAGCAAGCACAAGCATTGGAATAGCTTTGAGGACAAGTTGAAGCCCTTCTTCTCCGCCGGCAAATAATGTTTGAAAAACATTTTTGCGTGCCGAAACAGGGATATCTATTGGATAAGTGGTTGCTATGGGTATCTCAGGTTTTGGGCTCCATCGCCAAGCGATCCAAGCTGCGAGCATTCCTCCAGCAAGAGACGTTCCAATAGCGACGGGAAGGTTAAGTCCAACGGCAGCGAGTGGAAATGTCGCATTTGCTTGTGACATCGTTATTACTGCGGCAAACGTTGCTGCAAGTGATCGCTGATCGATAGCCGGATCCTGCTCCATTATTTTCAAAGTAGCTACTGGTGCAGCAAAACTGACAAACAGTATTTGCAGTATCGCAAATACAGCGACTCCTGGGAGGCCGATCAGTATTGTTGCCGGCGCAAGAAATAACGCAATTCGTCTTAGTACGCCTCGATCTTCAAGTAGTCGCATAAACGCCATCATGACGACCATGATTGGGAGTAAAATAAATAATGCAAGGTTGATAGCACTTTCACCGGATCGTAATATTGTATCAATGATGATTTGCATGGAGTTCCTCATCTTGTGACGGGCATGTCGAAGCAGATTGGCTTAGCTGTCGGAAATCTGAGCCTGTGGGGTTCTGGAATGGCTGCAATCCAAATTCGTGCAGTGCGACAAAAAGGTGATCAAAAATATCGCTTTGGATTTGCTCATACTCACCCCAAGCAACAGTATTTGTAAAAGCATACACTTCGATAGGCACTCCTTCAGCGGTCGCATGTAGCTGACGCACCATGAGGGTAAGTTGCTGATGTATGCGAGGGTGATTTTTGAGGTAAGCAACGACATAGGCTCGAAAAGTCCCAATATTCGTGAGTTGCCGACGATTAAGTGGGGATTCGGTGTTTTTTTTCGTGTCATTATATGTGTGGATTTCCGTAATTTTACTATCGATATAAGGACGTAATATCTCGATAGATTTGAAGTATTCGATTTCTTCGTTGCGTAAGAAACGGATCGAATGTAAATCAATCATAATTGAGCGCTTAATCCTTCTTCCGCCACTTTCTTGCATGCCCCGCCAGTTTTTAAATGAAAATTCCACAAGTTTATAGGTTGGAATCACGACGATGGTTTTGTCCCAGTTCTGCACCTTAATAGTGTGTAGAGCGATATCTATTACATCCCCATCAGCTCCAAACTGCTGAGCCTCAATCCAATCACCCACACGAACAAGATCATTGGCGGCAATCTGAATGCTGGCGAGAAAAGAGAGAATTGTGTCGCGGAAAATCAGCAAAAGTAGAGCCATCAGCGCGCCTAAACCGCTGAGTACGCCTAACGGAGAAATACCAACCAGAATACAAAAAACAGTAATAACACCAAACACATAAAGGATAATTTTTGCAAGCTGTACATATCCTTTTACAGGACGGCGAACCGCTATCGGTTGCATTTCATAGATTGCGAGTGCGGTCGATATCAATCGATCTAACAGAATAATAAAGAGTGCACTGAGATACACTTTGCTAAGGCGGTTAAATGGTTCTTGATAGGAATCAGGGATCAAATTTATGGCATAAAAAAACACAAGAGCTGGCGCTATCCACGCTAAAAGGTCAACCATTTTGTGTGTAATGATTAGGCTGCTCCATTCAGCGGGCAGCCCTTTTGTTCCCGCTCTATTGATTAACCGTACAAGAATTCGTTGCGTAATAAAAAAGGCAATCCAGCCGCCAGTTATCATTATTACTACTGCAACTGTAATAATAAAAGGTAATGGAAGGCTTTCGACATATTCAATGTAGGGTTGGAGAGACATTAATTGGCTCCTTGATAGTGTGCGTAATGTTGAGCTAGTGCATGCACTAGCGAATTAAGGTCGCTACAGATGGTTCCACCGCTTTGGCGAATAAAGTACTCTACTTGAAGGTTTACGATACCGCCTTCGTTGTCTGCGCTTAATCGGAAATCACCTCGGTACCCGAAAATTGGCTTAGATAGGGAACATGCAAATCCAATTTCAGCCGCAGTTCCACTGTCAACATCCACACCATCCAGCACGGCAACGAGGATACGAGACGAATGAATTGCTGCGGCATTGTTTGCCCCGATTTGAAAGTTTAACGCACGCCACCTGTCAATTCTTTCCTGACTTGGTTGCATAGCTTGAATCGCATCAATAGCTGTTTGGTTAGCTAATGCCCACGGATCAATTATGGAGTATCCAAGCTGTGCTATTGCTGGAATCATTGTGTTCGTGTAAAAGTAACGACCCGCCTCGCTAAAGCCGAGCGGAGAGGCAAGATAGAGCTTCATGGTTGTTGTCCTTTATTTCTTGCAAATATCAGCATATGCTTTGTGCCGCAATAGCAGTGAAAGCTCGCTCTGTCAAGCAAAGTAAAACGCTATACTATCATAAGCAGGTGTCATGTGTTTAAACCGTTTATTCGTGCAATGAGTCCGTATCAGCCGCCCTTGGAGGGGCGTATGGCGTCAGGGTGCCGTCTGTTGGATTTTAATGAATCAACCTTGCCTCCCTCACCCAAAGTTATTCAAGCACTCACGCAGTTTTTGAATGCCGGACGCTTGCAGGTGTATCCTGAATACCAAGCGTTGCAACAAAACATTGCTGAGTATGCAGGGGTTTCAGCGCAAAATATTCTCTTTACGAATGGCTCTGATCAAGGGATCGATATCCTTTTCCGTGGTATTGTCGGGCAAGGTGATAGAGTATTGTTGCTTACACCGTCATTTGCCATGTTTGAACAAGCGGCACACTTGGAAGGGGCAGAAATCATTACCCACTCGTATGGGGCCGATTGCTCTTTTCCGTATGAGCATGTCGCAGCGACGCTCGGGACTGGTACTATCAAACTTGCGGTATTTGTTACGCCGAATAACCCCACCGGAACGCCTGTTGATCTGCCTTTCATACGTCAAATGGTCGATATGCACCCGCAAACATTTTTCATTATTGACGAAGCGTATTTTGAGTTTCATGGTGAAACAAGTAAGGATTTAGTAGTGACGTATTCGAATATGGCGGTTTTACGTACTTTTTCGAAGGCGTTTGCACTTGCTGCTGTCCGGTTAGGCTATGTTATAGCGCATCGTGACGTTATTGATGAGCTTGAAAAAATTCGCGGGCCATATGATGTCAATACTCTAGCGGTTGTTGCTGCTCAGGCAGCGTTAGAAGATCCGGCCTACATGTATCAATATCGAGATGAAGTCATTTACCTAGCAAAGCCGAGAATGCTCGATTTTTTTACTCAGCGTGGTATTGCCGTCTATGCTGGAAAAGCAAACTTTATACTATTTGATCCGGGTAACCCACAAGTCGCGATAGATTTTCTGCGCACCCGTGGGATTTTGGTTCGTCGTGGACGTGGTGCTATTGCTCACATGGTTCGCGTCACGGTAGGTACGACTGCTTGTGTTGACGCGTTTATTGGCGCTTATTCTGAATATTTGGAGTTATAGATGGTTGCAGAAATTACACTTGGGGCGGCATTTCTTGCCGGTATCCTCTCGTTTTTATCACCTTGTGTTTTGCCTCTGATTCCTGGGTATCTCTCGTTTCTTTCGGGTTCATCGCTGGAACAAATGCAGCAGGGGAAAGGACGCGCAAATTTAATGTTGCGTGCCGCTATGTTTGTTGTTGGTTTTTCACTCGTCTTTATTGCTCTAGGAGCCTCGGCGACGTCAATAGGGAGCCTTTTGCTCGGGTATATGCCGATTTTTATGCAGATAGCGGGTGTTTTGATTATTATTTTTGGTATCCATTACATGGGGATATTTCGTTTGCGGTCGTTGGATCACGAAAAGCGATTCCATATTACGCAAGCGCCCAATTCTCTCTGGGGAGCACTGCTGATTGGCGTAGCGTTTGCTTTTGGATGGACACCATGCATTGGGCCGATTCTTGCTTCTATTCTTGCTGTAGCGAGCACGCAAGAACATGTTTCACAGGGGATACTCTTGCTGGCAATCTATTCGGCAGGGTTAGGCATTCCTTTTCTGCTGAGCGCGTATGCCGTCAATATGTTTTTGGGTAAACTTGCCAAAATGAAAACTATGATGCGTTGGGTAGAGATTATTAGCGGGCTATTGATGGTACTGATTGGTGTGCTGATTTTAACTGGCAAATTAGTCGTTGTAACCGGATGGCTCTCATTTCTTAATCTTCCGCTGTAGTAATTTTGCAACAGGTATGTAGCGGTTAGGCTACCATTGAGTGTTTGCTTATGAAACATACTCTATTTAACTGTTTATATTTATATGCTTCATTGTTTGGTGGTGTGATTGCATGCTTATTCGCGACAGTATTTACTATATATCGATGTAATTATTAGAGGAATATCATGCAACAACAAACACTTCTGAACTCATTAAAAATTAGTGGCATAGGGCTGCATAGCGGTAATAAAATATCAATGACACTCAATCCAGCTCCAGCTGGAACAGGAATTCGTTTTGTTCGTACCGACCTTGGGGGGATAGAGATTCCCGCAACCGCTGAACATGTCGTAAATACGCAGCTTGCAACGACTATAGGCCTCAGTGCTAAAGTGACCGTATCGACCATAGAGCACCTTATGTCTGCGCTCTATGCGTTGGAAGTGGACAACGTGCTTATTGAAATAGATGGCCCAGAAGTCCCGGTGCTTGACGGGTCAGCTATCCCGTATGTTTTGCTTATTAACGAGTCTGGTGTTGTTAGTCAACGAGCAAAACGACAAGAAATTATCATCACCAAGCCGATTGAAATCGTTGAAGGCGATAGAAGCATCGCCATATATCCACACACGCATTATGAAATTGATTTCTCTATTGACTTCCAGCATCGTATGTTGCGCGCTCAGCGCAAATCCATCCCCATCAACCGTGAGGAGTTTACTCAGCACGTAAGTCGCGCGCGGACATTCGGTTTTAAAAAAGATGTTGATACGCTCCGTTCTATGGGGTTAGCGCGTGGTGGATCGTTGGAAAATGCTGTTGTTATTGATGAGTTTAAGGTGCTGAATACTGGCGGGTTACGGTATGAAGATGAGTTTGTTCGCCACAAAATTCTTGATTGTGTGGGCGATCTTGCTCTTTGCGGAGCGCGCATTCGTGGCCGTGTGGTAGCCGTTAAGTCGGGTCATGACCTGAATAATCGCCTGTGTCGTGCGTTAGTTTCACAGTATTGTGTGAAATCGAATCACCTTGCAATGGCAGCGATCATTGGTCAGTAACGTGCGGCTTGAGTAGCCCCCTATGAACAGATAAATCATCTGCACATGAAACCGTTTTCTGGTAACATCACCGCGCATGACGAAACCAGAAAACGGATACTTACATGAATGAATTCCATCCTTGCCTTCCCATCAGCGCACTCGCACTTCGTATAGCGCGCAGCTTGCTCGCACCTACCGCTACTGATCTTGAGACTCCACGCCGATTTTATATTTCTTTTCCCGATCATGACCGCCCGCGCACCCTATACCGCACTCTGAACAGTCTTGGTATTGCCGTGGCGTATCTGCCACCATGGGAAATTCTCCCAGGTGAGTCATCGCATTTTTTCCCGCCCAATGCCGCCGCTCGTTCGCAAGCTATTGACGCAATTATTACCGGTTCCATCTCTGTTGTGGTCGCCGTTCATAAGAGCACCGCGCAAAAAATCCCTGCCCTCTCTCAGGTGATCATTGAACTTTCGCTCGGGTATCATGCCGAAATAGGGGAAATAGCAGAAGTGCTTTCTATGAATGGTTTTGTGCGAACCTCTAATGTTGATGATTATGGGCAATTTGCGGTTCGGGGAGATATTATTGATATCTATAGCCCCGGCGGCCCGTATCGTATCGAGTTTTTTGATACCACAATCGACCGCATCACCCGTTTTGATGTAGACTCGCAAAAAAGTGTAGAAAGCGTTGATCATGTGGCAATCCTCCACTTCCGCGAATACCGCACCTCACCTTGGGAAGCTCCCCGTTGTAGTTTGTTTGATTTCCTGGGCAAACATCACGTACACATTATTGGGCAGAGTGAGCTTGTACGAACTATTGAGCAGGAACGCCGTGGGTGTTCGGCGATTGATCCTGATCTATTGTACATTTCACCAAGCGATATTCCCGATTGGACACATCAGACACCATCGTTGCCGTTGCCAACCGATGCCATTCGCGAATACCATTTGCCCCATACTGACGAAAGACTTGCGTTGCTTGCGCAAGTAACAGCTGAAGTGCCGCAAGTAATTTTCACGTATCGTTCCGCCGACGGGCTGGAAAAATTTCGTACCATGCTCTGTGAAGCAGGTGTTACGTTGCCGCTTCATCTTGCGCAAGACATTGGCGACATTCGTTGTGGAATCAATGCGCTGAAAGGGGATTTTTCGACAAGTTTTTACAGCCTTGCCGAAAGCATGCTCACCGAACGCGACCTTTTCGGAACGCATCAAATTGCTACGCGCAAACATCGAGCTTCAGGCATAACGAGCTATCTCACCGATCTTGCAGTACTCAAGCCGGGTGATTATGTTGTTCACATTGATTACGGCGTCGGTATTTATCGTGGCATAGAAAATCTTGATACCGCTGGCAAGCGGGGTGATTTCTTGCGCCTTGAGTATCAAAAGGGCGATATTCTGTACGTCCCCAATGAAAAATTTAACCTTGTCCAGAAGTATATTGGTTCCGAAGGCGGATCGCCCAAACTCGATCGTATCGGCTCTAAAAGTTGGGAAGGTCGAAAAAGTCGTGCCCGCAAAGTGGTCGCCGATATTGCGGCTGATCTGATTAAAAATGACGCGATGCGATGCCGTCCGAAAGAGCATGCGTATCCACGTGAATCTTCGATGTACGAAGATTTCATAACACTCTTTCCTTATGAAGAAACCGAAGATCAGGCGCGCGCCATCGACGAAACACTGGCCGACATGTATGCCGCATACCCGATGGATCGTTTGGTGTGTGGCGATGTTGGCTATGGTAAAACTGAAGTTGCTCTACGTGCGGCGGTTAAGTGTGCCGAAGCGGGTTTACAAGTGGCAGTGCTTGCGCCTACGACAATCCTTGTCGAACAACATTTTCGCACCTTTCGCGAGCGATTTGCCCCTTTCCCGGTTGTCGTTGAAATGGTATCTCGATTTCGCACTGCCAAAGAGAATCGCGAAGTTCTTGAAGGAGCCGCTAATGGACGGGTCGATATTGTCATTGGCACCCATAAACTCCTTGCCAAAGGAGTCGAGTTTAAGCGATTGGGTCTGCTGGTCATTGATGAAGAACAACGTTTTGGTGTGGTGCATAAAGAACGACTAAAAGGGTTGAAAGCGAATGTAGATGTGTTGACGCTGACCGCCACGCCCATTCCACGCACGTTGCACATGGCGTTGGGTGGCGTTAAGAAAATGAGCATTATTGAGACCCCACCCAAAGATCGTCGTTCGATCCGAACCGAAGTCGTTCAGTTTGACGAAGCCGTTTTACGCCAAGGATTATTGCGCGAGTTCCGTCGTGGCGGGCAAATCTATTTCTTGCACAACCGTGTCGAAAGTATTGCTACCATCGCCATGCGTGTCGCGGCGGTTCTTCCTGAGGCGCGGGTTGGTGTAGCGCATGGGCAGATGCCAGAAGCGCAGCTTGAGCGTGTGATGCTCGATTTTTCTGAAGGGGAATATGACGTTTTAGTCTGCTCCACGATTATTGAATCAGGACTCGACGTACCACGCGCCAATACGATGTTTATCAATCGTGCCGACACGCTTGGACTCGCACAATTGTATCAACTTCGCGGGCGTGTTGGTCGCGGCGATCGTCAGGCATTTTGTTATTTGATAGTACCACCGCGCGACACAATGAATGAGGATGCGCTCAAGCGAATCGATATCATTCAAGAGCTGAGTTATTTAGGAGCAGGGTTTCGACTTGCAACCTACGATCTGGAAATGCGTGGTGCCGGAAACATTGTCGGCGTCGAGCAGTCAGGGCAAATTGCGGCCGTTGGTTTTGAAATGTACACCTCTATGCTGCGTGAACAATTAGCCTTGTTGACGGGTGAAGATACTGCGCAGTGCCAGCCAAATATCCGTTCTGAATTTCCGGCTTTTATCCCAGAAGAATATGTCGAAGATACCCCTGCGCGACTTTCAATCTATAAGCGCATTGCTAGTACCAATAGCAGTAGTGAACTCAAAGAGATAGGCAAAGAGCTCGTCGATCGGTATGGCAAATGCCCTGAAGAAGTTGACCATTTGCTCGCAGTCGGGGCGGTGCGCCTAGAAGCGCAGCAGGCTTCCATCGAAAAAGTATACATTGGCAAGAAACAATTCATCTTCCATGTGGGGAATAAATCTAAAGTGCAGGTTGAATCCCTGATTCGCTATGCCAGCGAAGGGAAGCTGCGCCTTGACCCTGATGGGAAGGTGACGATGCTCGGAATAAACCCTGCTCAGGCGGCAGCATTTCTCAAGCAGATAAAACAACAAATGAAATAAGTGTATGAACATACATTGGTACAAATTATATTGTATACAAAATACAATGTATGGTATTTTCTCGTAACGAATTGAGTTTCGTGCGGCATAGCTCGCTGAGTCGTTACGTACAATACTACAACTCCTTGGGAGAAAACGTGCCATGGATTTTACTAAACCGCTGAAAGATAGGATAGCCGATAGTATCCGTGATGATATTATCCGTTGTATTCTCAAGCCTGGTGAGCGCTTAATTGAACCCAAACTGGCTGACAAACTTGGAATGAGCCGTACCCCGATTCGAGAGGCGTTCCGGCAACTTGAAAGCGAAGGGTTTGTCCGCATTATCCCGCGCAAAGGGGCAGTGGTAACGGATATTACACCGAAAGACGTTGATGATTTATACATTATTGCTGCGAAACTCGAAGGCTTAGCGGCAAATCTGAGTGTCGATTATATTGACGAATCCGACATTGCTCTGTTGTATAAAAAAAATGATGAATTGGAAAAACTCGCCGATCATATCATTGGATCTGACTATTCACTGGTGAATAACAGTTTTCACGGTGTTTTCATCAATAAGTGCCGCAATCAGCGACTCATACAAACGCTGCAAATGTTCAGCCGCCAGTTTGACCGCTTCCGTAACCTAGCGATCTCGCTGACAGACAAAAAAGATCAAGCCGTAAAAGATCACATGCAAATCATTAAAGCATTTGAAGGGCGTGATCGCCAGTTAGCGGAAAAGCTAGTCAATGAACACGTTCTGGAAAGCGGAGAGCGTTTAAAACGCCTATTAATGCGGGCTTCAGGATATACGGTCGAATCATAACTTATTCCATCACTCGGCGGCACCCGGGGCCCTGAATCCGGCTCTTGCCGCCCGTCAGTGGTGTCACTTCAATCTGTGTGGCGATCCGTTCTTTCAGGGTGGCGATATGTGAAATAAGCCCGATGATTTTCCCGTCTTGTTGCAATCCCGCCAGTGTTTCCAGTGCCGTATCGAGCGCTTCAGAATCTAATGTTCCAAACCCTTCATCCAGAAACAGTGAATCGACACGCACATTTCTACTTGCCATATTTGAAAGACCTAAGGCCAGTGATAAGCTGACCAGGAACCCTTCTCCGCCGGAAAGATTTTTCGTGGAACGGATTTCACCCGCTTGGTACTCATCAATGACATTTAACTCAAGCGGTTGTGATGAATCACGCATCAGAAGGTAGCGATCAGACATTTTGCGGAGCTGCTGATTCGCGTAGCCGATCATCATTTCAAACGTTAACCCTTGTGCAAAGTTCCGGTATTTTTTTCCGTCAGCAGACCCAATAAGCTCGTGTAAGCGCTCCCAGCGGCGGCACTCTTTCTGCTGAAGGGCGATACAGGTGAGCTGTTCACGGCGTTGCGTTTGGCGAATAGCATGATCGTGTCGTTGTTGCCGCAACGCGCCAATTTCTTGTTGAAGTCTCTTTTGCTGGTCGGTCGCTGTGGTCAACATTGCTTGCAATGTCTCGGTAGGTAGGGTCGTGATTGCTTTGGCTTGTTCACTTTCAAGCAAAAGCGACTTTTCCTGCCGCTGTAGTCGTAGTAGCTCTCCTGCTTCTGTGAGTATCTTTGCCTGTTGGCTTAGGGCTTGACGCTCTTCGTTCGACACCAGGGCGGCTTGATACTCAGCTTCGCTGGCAAAGCCAGAGGCATTGACTTGAGTAAGAAAAGACAATTCCGTGCTGGTCAGTTGGGAGGTCAACTTCTCTAAGAATACTTTCCCTTCGGTGATTCTGGATTGTAAAGAGTCATACTTTTTGCCGGCGTCGTAAAACTCTTTCTGCGCTTGTTGATACCGCTGTTCCGCAACATCAAGGCGTACTTTCTGGCGTTGCTCTTCTTCGTCAGTTTGTTTGGTACCAAACAAGGTTATCCGTTCTTGTCTACGTGCTTGATGCTCTTGTTCGAGTTGATGTAGTGATGTTCGGTCGTTTTCAATAGCCATTCTGTCAAGCTGCAATTGCGCCGCTTGTTGTTTCGTCCGTTCTTCGAGCATGATGATCGTCTGCTGCAGCGAAGCACTTTTCTTCTGATTTTCAATCCACTGACTACGGCGATTAATGAGCGTTTGTTGAAGAGTTGCGAGCGCATCCAGCGTGATTGAACCAAGCTGATAAGGGGCAAGCGCGCTGATAAGCGTATTCCACTCCGCTTCGCGTTGGAGTGCAAGCGCGTCTCGCTCAGCGGCAATCCGCACGCAATGTTCTTCCGCAGCTTGCATTGCATTTTTATGCTGTTGTACGAGGAGTTCCGCTGTTCCCAGTGAAGATGTAGCCGCTTCTCTTGCTGTGCGGAGTGTCGCGAGTTCTTGTTCTATCTGCTCGGCAGCGTTGAGTGTAGCGACACACTGATTCAGCTCGGCTACTGTTTCAGCAAGTGCATTTGCAAGCTGATCTGGCGTGATTGCGATGGGATCGTGGATGAGTTCACCATCTATAGTGGCGATAACCTGCTGCCGTTCAAAAATCTGTTGTGTACGGTGACTGATATCTTTTTGCCGCTGGGAAAGCTGAATGTTCGCTTCGGTAAGCGATCTCTGTAGATCTTTGCTGTATGTGCGGAGTGCAGCGACGCGTTCGGTGGTGGTGTCAAGGTGCGGCGTTGTGCCTACCGTAAACGGATGCTCCGTGGATCCACAGAGTGGGCACGGCGCACCGCTCTGGAGTTTATGCCGCTCAGCTTCTAGACTTTCGATTTTTTGCAGTAACGTCCGTTGCGTTTCGAGAAGTTCCTGTTCCCGTTCAGTATTTTCCAGCGCTTTTGTAATGCCAGCAATATGTTCTGTCAGTTGGGCGCATTCCTCCAAAAAAGCATCACACTCTTTGTGGTACTGTTGTATGAGTTTTTGCGACTGCTCGCGCATATTGGCGGCACTCAGCTGTGCTTCGTAGTGCGTTTTGCGGGTGGTCAGCGTCGACCATTGTGCACGCCAGAGAGTAAAATCACGGTTGCCCAGTACGCGTGCCAGTTCATGTTGCTTGTCTATAAAGGCTTGTTGATCCGTTTCGCTTTGCAGGGCAAGCTTTTGTAGTTTTTCGACGGACGCATTCCAACGCGCCGTCGCGGTGTTCAAGGAACGTTCGGCTTGTTCATGCGCCAGCCGTTTTTCGTCTTCGTGTGCCAGTACAGTGCGTAGCTGGGATAGAGTGCTGTTGATGCCGCTTAGCTGCTCCGTTAAACTTTCGTCTGCTTGTGTTGTCGCCATCTGTCGCTGGGTTGCCGCAAGCGATTGGCTATTGTTCTGAAGTGCCGTGCATTCAGTTAGATATTTTTGCTCTAAGGTTGCGTATGCTTTTTGCTTACTCTCCAGTGCATTCTGCTTTTCTTTAAGGGATTGAGCGCTCATGGCAAGAGTGTTATCAAGTTGACGCACCTCGGTTAACAGGGTGGCGAGCGTCGCCTGATCGACCTTCGTTTGCGCGACATTTTGCAGTACGTTCGCGCACTGAACTTCGGCCTTTTGTAAAGCTTGCTGCAGCGTTGGCAGCTCGTTTTGTGCATCACATAGGTGCTGTCGGGCGGTCGCTTGTTGCTTGCGCAGGGAGGATAGTTCACGGAAGTCAGCGAAGAGTTCATGCGCGATTTCTGCGCGTTTGAGTCGAAGCTCTTGAGGCTGGAAGGCCTCGCGCTGTTGCTCCCAGTGTTGCTGGCGGGTTGCAAGGGTGTGTAGCTCGTGTTCCAGTCGCTCGATTCCTTGTTGCCATACCAAGGCGTGTTGATGGAGTCGGATGTGTTGTGTCAGTTCGGCTTCTTGTTGCTCCTTGGCCGTTTGCAGTGTTTGGAGCGCGTGTTCTTCTGTGGCACTTAGCAGGGAGATTCCTTTGAGTTCAGCTTCGAGTACGTCCAACTTCTTTTGCTCATGTACCTTGCATTCGTGTACACGGATAGAAATCTGGCTATAAATTTCCGTTCCGGTAATTTGTTCTAAGATAGGAGAACGCTCATCTGGTGCCGCTTCCAAAAAGGCCGCAAAGCCCCCTTGCGCGAGCAGCATGGAACGGGTGAAGCGGTTGAAGTCCATCCCCGTGATGGATTCAATCAAGCGAGCAACATCGAGTATTTTTGTTTCGAGAACCGCGCCGGAATTAGCATCGGCAATTTCATGTTTGGGTGGTTGTAATTCGCCATCCGGTTTTTTGCGCGAACGGTGCTGACTCCAGTGACAGCAATATTTCCCTGCTGGTGTTTCAAACGTCACTTCCGCAAAGCACTCGCCGGTGTGGCGCGACATAATATCATTTCCACTTTTCGTCACTTTGTTCAGGCGCGGCGTCCGTCCATAGAGTGCCAAGCAGAGAGCATCAAGGATGGTCGTTTTCCCCGCACCTGTGGGGCCGGAAATCGTGAAGATGCCATCAGAAATATACGCCGGATGAGTGAGGTCGATTTCCCATTCGCCAGCGAGTGAATTCAGGTTTTTCAAACGTATATTGAGGATGCGCATAGGTGCCTCGTTACTCGTTGGGTGTGTCGTAGAGCGATGCAACCGCTTCTTGATACGTGCGTTGCAATGACGGATGCTCGTCTTCCGCTATCCCATGCTGCACTAGGCAGCGCAAAAATACCTCGTCAATACTCAGATCATCTAACGTCTCGTAAGGAATAGTCGGCGTCAGGCTGTGCGATAGGTTGCGTTGGTTTTTGATGCGCAGGATTTCTACCTTCGATCCGGCAACAACCATATCGAGTTGTACTTGCAAATCGCCGATAGCGGTAGTTCCATTATAAATCACTTCTACCCAAATAGAGATATCAGTTTGCACCAACTCACGCAATGCATTGCACAGCGTATCGAAGTCACCGCTTACCCGCTCCAGCTTCTGGAAAGAAGGGACAGGAACGAGTTGCACGACTGGCGGTGTGCGCGGTGTCAGCGCCACCAATGTAACGCTTTTCTGTTGCTTCGCCTCGCCAAATCCCATTGCCAGAGGCGACCCGCTGTAGCGAATCCGATCAATACCACCTACCGACTGTGGCACGTGTAAATGACCAAGGGCAACGTAATCAAATATTTCAGGAAAAATACCACTGGTCACATGGGCGAGTGAACCGACATAGAGTTCGCGCACCCCATCGCCATCATGTGTCTTGCCACCAGCGGTAAACACGTGCCCCATGGCAACAATAGGCAGAGAGCGGTTGCTCTGTTTTTGTTTTTGTTCGGCACTTTGGGCGACGGAGGCGTAGTGTTGACGTATACCATCAAGAAGTTTTTGATCTTTTGCTGCGGCGCTTTCACCCGCTTCGACCTGACGAATATCACGGTCACGCAGATAGGGAACCGCACACACAATCAGTTCTGGTTGTTGTTGACGATCCGTCAGTACGATCACTTCCTCTTCGATGGGAGTGGTAGCATGGCCGATAATATGCACGTCAAGGGCGCGCAGCAGATCTCTAGGTGCATTCAAAAAAGTGGGTGAGTCGTGATTGCCCGCAATAATCACGACGTGGCGGCAGGATGACGCTGCTATACGGCAAAGAAAGCGATAGTACAACTCCTGTGCGCGATGGCTTGGCACCGTGGTGTCAAAAATATCTCCGGCAATCAACAAAACCTCAATGAATTCCCGTTCCATTGTGTCTGCCAACCACTCAAGAAAGGTGGCAAATTCGGCATAGCGCTTTTTGTTGCAGAGCGTTCGTCCAAGGTGCCAGTCTGAAGTATGCAGAATTTTCATAGGTTATAATCCTGTCTCTCTTTTCCGAATATGTCGAAACTGTTCTTTTTCTTCTGGTGCCATATCCCAGTTTGCCACACGCCAGATGCCATGTTTCAGTAGCTCTTTTTGGGCATAAACACTATTTTCGGGACGGTAAATCTTATGCTGAAAATGGAGCGTATCGCTTTCTGGCTCATAGGAAAGCGTGTAGTAACGGTTGTCATCGCGCAGCGCCGTCGTTGAATATTGAATAGCGCCAATTCCTATGAGTGTGACGACAATTCCCATGCGCCACCACGCAAGCGTTTTCCAGCGGGCCACGATGAGTGCCAGAATCAACAGCGGCGCGCTCCACGCGGTAAAGCGAATTGGCACCACGTAGACGACTTCATTACACCATTGCAGGAGCGTATGCAGCATGCGCAGTACTGGAAACAGCAGCTCTGGCAACGCCAGTGCAAATACGCCACAATATACGAATGCCGCAAAGAGCGGAACAGCGAAGGCATTTGCCAAAAAAGAGAGAGCGTTGATATACCCAAAATACCACGCACTGAGCGGGATCGACCCAGCCATAGCCAGCAGGCAAATCCAAAGATAACGCCCCTTGTAAAGAGAACCACCGAGGATGAGTATGGCGGTGATACCGTAGGAAAAGTGGAAACTGGCGCTGATAATGGTCTGTGGCCAAAGCAGTAACGAAACAATTGCACTCAAGAAAAGGCATTGCAGTACGTCAATGTGCTTGCGCCAAAGGACACCGCCGGCAAAAAAGAGGAGAAACAAGAACGCACGGAATGCAGGGATACTTCCACCGGAAATCCATACATATAAGGCCGGTAAGATGAGACTTATCACAATGCGCCAGCGAAAGGAGAGTGGCGTGATTCCGGTTGCCAACCAGCCAAGCAGAAAAATAAACCCCACGTGCAATCCGCTAATAGCCAGCAGGTGAGCGGTTCCGGCGTATCCGAAACCCGATTGGTATTCTGGAGGGTACTCGCGTATGCCCCCTAAAACGCTGACTAAAAGCGCTCCAAGCGGTTGACCGGCAGGCAGGAGTCGTTCGCGTATCCATCCAACTGCCTGAAGACGCCACGAGGCACCTTGTAATTCGCTGAAGTCGATGCGGTAGGGGTAGATAACGCCATGATACCCTTGGGCGACAAGCGATTGCGCATATCCTTTGTAGCTGGGAAATGTGAGCCGACCCTGAAACGTAATTGCCCCTTGATCGCCACGATGGATGATTTCACTCATAGCGGCATTGTTTAATCGGAGAAGGTATTCCTTCCCTTCGGCATCAGCCACACGTAAATGTCCACCATTAAAGCGCCAATCAAATCCCTTAATCGGGTAAGTGCCTGAAAGAGAGCGCGAGAAAGGTTCGGGGATTACGATGCCGCTGGCGGCCCATGCTCCAACGATACACAACAACAAGAGAGCAACCGCATGGTAGCGGTGAAGCGGAAACCTGAGAGCGGTTTCCGCCTTCATTAACGACTCAAAAATTCATGTAAGTTCAGTGCAGCTCTGTTGTGCGGGTCGCGGCGCAGTGCCTCGCGTACGTGGGTCAATGCCGCTTCTGGCTCACGGTTCTGTACCAGTTTCCTCGCTAGCTCAACGCGATACTCGACATTGTCGCCTTGTAGGGCAACCGCACGGCGTAAGCTTTCTGTTCCGACCGCGCGGCTCTCCATATCATAGCTGATCATACCGTGGCGGAAAAATGCTTCAGCATTCTCTTGGTCAAGCGTAAAGCTCCGCGCGTATGCTTCGAGTGCTTCTGCGTATTCGCCGCGCTCTTCATGTTCCTTGGCCTTCATAAACCAGACCTTGGCTTGGTCGACATCCTGACGAACCGCCTCAGGGGACGGCGCTGGCGGACTCGCTTGAGGTTCACTACCGCCATCCTTCCGAAAGACGCTCAAAGGGATACTTTCCCCTTTTACGCCACCTGGCGGAATTTTTGTTTCTTTCACCAGTTGATCGGCTGACTTATTCATATGCGCTTCAATCAGATGAAAGTTTTTGCTGCTGAACATCGTCATGACGATATCCCACTTAGTAGCCAAAAGCACGAGTGCAATAACTACCAGCGGAAACAGCATCATTTTCAATGGGTTATGTGATGGCATACCATTTCTCCTCTCGCTATTTACGCGCTTTGCCTGTGATATGCTGGATATCGATGGCAATAACCCGTGTCAGGTGATCTTTTTGTGAAATATACGCTTTGCCTTCTTCGTGGAAGTCTGGCGAATATTTACTCAGCAATGCAAGCAACGCGTGATGGCGCTCCTCGCCAGTAGCTTCACGCGCTGTTCCGAACAGAACCACACTTTCGTATTTCGTACTGAATTGACGGGGAATGACCTCCGTACTTCCAACAACGCAAAATGAAACGAGTGGATTCTTCGCGATGTTATTGAGCTTTGCCCCTTCAAGGGCGCAATGGAAATAGATGCGTTCATTCCAGTACACGTAGCTGAGTGGGATTCCATATGGTTGCCCATCTGAACCGACTGTAGCTAAAAATCCATACTCTGCAGTATGCAACAGTGTGTTTGATTCCTCGCGTGATATAGCACGGTCTTGTCGCCGTATAGTTGAGTACACGCTACCCCTTATTTGATTTCTGTGCCCGGAGCGACATCATGGAGAAAGAGCACTTCGTGGCGGTTCCGGCTGTTTTTGGCCGCGAGTATCATGCCATTGGACTCGATGCCCATAAGTTTCGCTGGTTTGAGGTTCGCGACGACGCTCACCGTTTTATCAAGAAGCTCCTCAGGAGCATACGATTGCGCAATTCCGCTGACAATAGTTCGCAGTGTCCCTTCGCCAAGGTCGACCGATAGCTTGAGGAGTTTGCTCGATTTCTGGACTTTTTCGGCATGGACGATTTTCCCTGCGCGCAATGAAACGGCCAGAAATTGATCGAATTCAATCAGTGGCAGGGACGGAACGTCCGCCTGATTTTCCGTTGCGTTGGATGGTTGTGTTTCAGGAGTCAGCTCGACCCGCTCAAACAGGATGGGCATCTGTTCCATCTGTGCACCGCACACGGCATAGCTCATCTCATATTCGCCCGTGATCTGGATGCCAAGCGCTTGCGCGATTTTTTCGGACGATTCCGGCATAAAGGGAGCAATCGCATTGGCGCAGAGCCGCAACCCTTCGGCGGCAGTGGAAAGCGCCGTTGCCAATACATCTTCTTTACCATTCTTCTTGAGCGTCCACGGTTCCGTTGCCACGATATACTTATTGAGCAAGCTGATGATATCCCAAATCGCAATGAGCGCTTTGTGGAAGGCATACTCTTCCATCGCGTGAGTATAATCGTGCATGGCACGGTTGATGGCGGGAATAAGGTCATCTTCAAAGCCTGTCGCAGCACTGCGCAGTGGAACTTTCCCTTCACAATAGCGGAACATCATACCGGAAATACGGTTGAGCAGGTTGCCCAGATCGTTGGCGAGATCAGAATTAATCCGACCCACCAGCGCTTGCATGCTGAAATCACCATCCATGCCAAAAGGGACTTCGCGCAACAAGAAGTAGCGAATGGGATCAATACCAAACCGTTCGGCCAACATGGTCGGATCAACCACGTTCATGAGCGATTTGCTCATCTTTTTCCCTTCAATTGTCCACCAGCCGTGAGCAAAAACTTTTTTCGGCAGTGGTAGCCCAGCTGCCAGCAAGAAAGTTGGCCAGTAGACGGTATGGAAGCGGAGAATATCTTTGCCAACCATGTGGACATTCGCTGGCCAGAAGCGGCGATATTTTTCGTCTTCCGACTCATATCCAAGCGCGGTCATGTAATTGCTGAGGGCATCAAACCACACGTAGATCACATGCGCCGGATCGTCCGGCACTTTAATGCCCCAGTCAAAAGAGGTGCGCGAAATAGAAAGGTCTTTTAAGCCGGATTCGATAAAGCGTACAATTTCATTGCGGCGGCTGGCCGGTTGAATAAAATCAGGATTGGCTTTGATGTGTTCCATCAGCGGCTGCGCATAGGCGCTCATTTTGAAAAAGTAGGATTGCTCTTTCAACTTTTCGACATTGCGGCCACAGTCGGGGCACGCTATTTCGTCGCCGACTTGTGTTTCAGTCCAGAACGATTCGCACGGCGTGCAATACCATCCTTCGTATTCGCCGAGGTAGATATCGCCCTGATCGCGCAACTGACGGAATAGCTTATGCACTCCCCGCTTGTGGCGCTCTTCTGTGGTGCGGATGAAATCGTTATGCGATATACCGAGCGTTTTCCACAGTGCCTGGAAGCGAGTTACCACGCGGTCGGCCAGTTGCTGAGGTGTTTCGCCCTTATCGTGAGCCGCTCGCTCAATTTTCATGCCGTGCTCATCGGTACCGGTCAAAAAGTAGACATCATCGCCAATTAAACGATGGTAGCGCGCGGCGACATCACAAGCGACCGTCGTATAGGCGTGACCAATATGCGGAACGTCGTTGACATAATATATCGGGGTTGTGATGTAAAACGTACGAGACATAGACGCTCCTTAGTTACTCATTATTTCCGTTATTGCCGCCATGGGAATGGATGTTGCCTGGATTGCGCTTGCTCCATTGCGAACTGCCTCGCGAGATAGAGTACTGTTTTTCGCCTGACGCAGGTGCTTTTGCATCATGACGACGGTTGGTAGCGTTGCGCGGTTTCGAGCGGTTTGGCATTTCGTCATGCTCTGCCTGATCAGTCGTCACGGGAAGCGGATATTTTTCTCGCTTGGCCGAACGATCCGCACCGCCGCGCCGCGATTTCGAGCGGCGTGAGCGACCAGTGCGAGCCAGAGATGGAGCACTTTCCGGTTCATCAGATGTTTCCGTGCTGTGCATGATGTCGTCGGTTTGTTGCGATGACAAAAAGGGTTTCTCGTCTTGTCTCGCAGGTGCGACTTCATCGACTGACTCTGAAAGTTCAGCAATTTGGTCATACGCCGCGCGGACATTATAGTCTTCAAAAAAATCGTCTTCATCGGGATTTTGCGATGATTTACTGCGGTCGGAGTGGTCATCGGCTGGGGCGTTAGCAAGATGTGGCTGTGTGCGGCAGAGACTGCGGCACTTTCCACCGTTGCAATAACCACATGTTTTTGTTGGCTGTGGCGCCACTGCTTCCGCACTGAGATCGATTTCTTCCCATTTGCCCGTTTCTGTTTGGACGATGATGGTTTTTTTCAGTGGGTTGAGTTTTTTGACAATCCCTTTGATAACTCCATTGTCAAAGTTACTGTCGACGGCGGGCATTCCGACGAGCGCTTGTTCGTACTGCGAGTGTTCGTAGACCAAACAACACATCAGACGACCGCACAAACCGGAAATTTTTGTTGGGCTGAGATTCAGGTTTTGTTCTTTTGCCATTTTAATCGAAACGGGAGCGAAATCACGCAAGAATTGGCTGCAGCAACAAGGACGACCGCAGGGGCCGAATCCGCCAAGGAGCTTTGTTTCGTCACGCACACCAACTTGGCGCATTTCAATGCGAGTCTTGAATTCAAAAGCCAGATCTTTTACCAGTTCGCGAAAGTCAATGCGGCCATCAGCAGTAAAATAAAAAGTGATCTTGCTCGCATCGAATAAGTACTCGACTCGCACCAGTTTCATGGGCAGGTTGTGTTTGCGAACCTTCACGCCACCCAGTTCAAAGGCATATTTTTCGAGTTCGCGATTGGCTTGAATCATGGCGATATCGTCGGGATTTGCCAGACGGATAATGCGGCGATAAATCCTGTTTTTATCGCGATCTGTCGTGACAGCGGGGCCGACAATCACCGCATACCCTTCCCCTTTTTCGAGAGCGACAATTATCTTGTCGCCTACTTTGAGGTTGAGGGAATCATTGTTAATATATTCGTAGACTTTTCCAGCAGGGCGAAATCGGACAGAAACAACGTTTATGCGATCCGGCAGTGCTGCCTGCTCAGCAAGCTCAGCAGCTGAAATTTCGGGTTTGAGCGCGTCGTCGAGAGGGTCAATTCCAGAGCTGCGATCATTTGCAAAAGAGCGACTATTACGTATGTGTTGCATGGCACCAGCTTATAAATTTTTTCATCGTGTTGAATTTGGTTAAATAAAAGCAAATCATGAAGATAGATCCGGAAAATCTTCAGCAGTAGCGGCCAGCGTTCGGTGTTTGTCAAAACAAAACGGAGCGTTTCGTATTCTAAACGTCCGATAGCCAGACCCCGAGCAGCTTGAACAGAATTCACGGCAAACTCCACATCATCGCGGGTATAAAGGTCAGTATCGCCAATTTTGAGCAGTAATAGTATTTCATTTTTCTTCAGTTGTAAATCTTCAAGCTTCCGTTGATATTCTACGGCAAGTATTGGGCGCAGGTCGATACGGGCGGTGCGGGACTGAATGGTTGGCAAAAAGAATGATGGACGATCCGTCAGCAGGAAAATAATACTGCCCGCCGGTGGTTCTTCGAGGGTTTTTAGGAGGGCGTTTTCCTGTACGCGGTTGATGCGGTCGCCAGAAGTCATCTGATGGGCTTCGACAATAATCAGCCCTTTATATTGCAAACGCTGGTCAAGATTGGTTGATTCCAGGAACGTCGACCCTTCGCGGATTTGATCAATAGTAATCGTGTTTTTTTCTGGCTCAATAACCATGATCGCCATATAGGCTGTACGGCAGGCCGCACACTCCATACAAGGAAGCCCGGCTTGAAGTTCGCGGCAATTCAGCGACTGCACAAACATCTGCGCGAATTGTTGGGCAAATGGTGTGCTGCTATTGATAATATACGCATGGTGTGCGCCACGTCGGGTTTCGCGCTCCAGTAGCGTCGAGAGTTGTGCGCGTTGCACCGGTGTCAGTTCAGATGAGTCGCTCATGGTGCAATATCTCCAAAATAGCGTGATGGACGGTTGCCTCATCCGCGCGGGCATCGAGCAAGCGCACGTCCGCACTTTCCCGCGCCAGAATGCGGAAGCCTTCCGTGACACGTTGGTGAAAATCGAGGGAAAGTTGGTCAAAACGATTGCCAGTGCCACGTGCCTGAGCGCGTTGTAAGCCGATTTCCGGATCAATATCGAGTACGAGCGAAAGCGTGGGATTGCAGCCGTCAGTCGCCAGCACGGCCAGTGTTTCGATAAGGCTAACGTCCAGCCCGCGCCCCCACCCTTGGTACGCCAGCGTGGAAAGGGTGAAGCGGTCGCACAAAACCCATTCGCCACGCATGAGCGCGGGGCGGATCATATTGGCGACATGATCGGCGCGTGCTGCAGCAAAAAGCAGCAGCTCAGCCCGGCTGTGGAATTCTAACTCCGGCGAAAAAATCAACGTGCGGATGGCTTCCGCAGCCTGTGTGCCGCCCGGTTCACGTGTGGTACTATGACGAATGTTGCGCTCCTCAAGGGCGCGACTGAGCAGTTGGAGTTGTGTCGATTTTCCCGCCCCATCCGGCCCTTCAAAGCAGATGAATTTTCCCGCCATACTATTCGCCCGTGACAGCGGCGGCAAAATCGCAGCGCTCATATTTGAAGAGCGTCGTGAGCTCGGCAAACGACGTGCGGAACCCATTTTGGAATCCTCCGGCGGCGGGGAAAATATCGCTGTACCCTTTGAGCGAGGTATCGACGTAAATAGGCACTGATTCGAGCAGCGCAAAAGGGCTGACTGAACCGACGAGATACCCAGTTGCCGCAAGTGTTTCGACCGCTGAGGCAATGCGTACTTTTTTACCGAAGAATTTTTTCACTTTACGGACATCTACCTTGCGGTCGCCACTGAGCAGAACAATCAGCGCCGCGCCATCTTCCGTCAGCAGGACAATACTTTTCGCAATCTGCCCCACATCAACGCCAAGTGCCGCCGCCGCTTGAGCCGCTGTTTTTGTCGGTTGCTTCAGCTCGTAATAACGATCAATCAACCCTTGCATGAGTATTTCGTTGAGAACCCGCTCTTTGGTGAACGCCAGAATAATTTTTTCGCGGAATTCGCTCATCCCTTCGTCACCTTCTTCGGGTGCCCACTCGGCAAAAACTTTCGCGTTTTCAGGATGATACGGCCCTGCTTTGGCTTCAAAAAGTACCGTGCCTGGGGAGAGGGAAATAAAGGTATGAAAGGTATTGGCAGGGACTTCTAACCCCTTGCTATCAAGCTCGGCACCAATCGGCACAATCCGTTCGATAATCCCCTCTGCGGTGAAAATCGCCACTAAACACGTCCCTTGCAAAGCGAGGGCGATTTCATCTTTATCGGTGTGCGCATGGGGGCGGATATAACTGCTTGGTTCTATCGCGTTCAAAAAACGTTGAAAAGGATCATCGGCATTGCGATGGAAGTTCACATTCGCCCGCAGACGTGGAGCGTCCTGTGCGGTCTGAGTGGCTTGCGATAAAAGCTGACCATCAATGATTTTCATCATGATCCCTCCAGAGTCGTGATGGTGTCGACAACTTCATACGTTGTTGTCCGTTCGACGGGTATTTTTCCTGCGGCTTGTATCAGGTGAATCAAGTGATCTTTGGCCATCGCTTCCGGACTGGTCGCACCAGCTGCGTGGGTGATTTTTTCTTCCACCACCGTTCCATCAAGGTCGTTAACGCCAAAGCTCAGCGAAATTTGCGCAACATTTTCCCCCAGCATAACCCAGTAGGCTTTGATGTGATCAAAATTGTCGAGCAAAATACGGCTGATGGCCAGCACCTTGAGATCGTCGATGCCACTGGCATTGCGCGTCGCTATTTCAGTATTCTCAGCATGAAAAGCCAGCGGAATAAAGGCTTGAAAACCGTGTGTTTGATTTTGCAACTCGCGCAGACGCAGCAAATGATCAACGCGATCTTCAATTGTTTCGACATGTCCGTAAAGCATGGTGGCGTTCGTTTTTAGCCCCAGTTCATGTGCTACGCGGTGAATCTCAAGCCACCGTTCGGCGTCGATTTTTTCTTGGCAAATGATTTGGCGTGTGTCGTGAGCGAAAATTTCCGCCCCACCGCCAGGCATACTGCCAAGACCAGCGGCCATCAATTGCTCCAGCACCCACCGCGGTGATTCTCCGGTGATGGTGGCGAAATAGTCGATTTCAACCGCCGTAAATGCTTTGATATGACGAGCGGGAAAGTGTGATTTCAGCGTGCGCAGCAATTCCGTGTAGTACGTAAATGGCAGATCGGGATGGAGCCCGCCGACAATATGAAACTCGCGTACCGAATCAGGACAGGCTTGCGCGGCGCGAAGGGCATCTTCGATCTGCATCGTGTAGGCACCCGCTTCGTCAGGGTTCTTGCTGAACGCACAGAACTTACAACGATTCACGCAGACGTTGGTGGGGTTGATATGACGATTTTGGTTGAAGTACACCCGTCCGCCATGGCGCCGTTGGTTGAGCGTATCCGCCAGCTTACCGATGCCGAGTAAATTGGATGAGCGAAATAATGCCACACCATCCTCAAAACTGAGCCGTTCGCCCCGCAAAGCACGCGTCGCGATGGTTTCGATTCCCGCAAATATATCCACAAAAATTACTCCTTTAGCTTCCAAAGTCGCAGGCAGTTGTACGCCAAAAGTGAGAAAAATGCCAGATGCCGCTGTTATCGTATATTGTACCACTTTTTTAGGCGAACGTGTGCTGTGCCACCTTACAAATCACGCATATTGCCCCGCGCACCATCCCGAAGCCCACGCCCAATGCAAGTTATAACCGCCCAGCCAGCCCGTCACATCCAACACTTCGCCGACAAAGTAGAGTCCAGCAACGGTTTTGCTTTCAAAAGTTTTTGAAGAAATCGCATCGCAGTCGACGCCACCGCGGGTCACTTCGGCGGTGCGATACCCTTCCGTACCGTTGGGGATAATGTTCCAACAGTGAATGCACTGCGTCACGGATTCAATGTGGGCTTTGCCAAGTTGTGCGAGTGGCGTATCGCCAAGCGTCGCTGGCAGCAAAGCGGTGACCACGCGAGCGGGCAAATGTTGTGCCAGCATCGTTTTTAATTGTTGTTTTGGGTGCACGTGGCGCGCATTTTCCAGCAATGATGCTATGGGGTGATGAGGCAACCAGTCGATGGTGATTTTTTGTCCGGGCTGCCAATAGTTTGAAAGTTGCAAGATAGCGGGGCCACTCAGTCCACGGTGGGTGAAAAGGACATTTTCCTGAAAGGCCACCCCGTCGATGGAAACAACCGCTTCAATGGCGATTCCGGACAATGGTGCAAGGTTTTGTTTGTCAACTGGCTGCACGGTAAAAGGCACCAGTCCCGCGGAGGGCGGATAGACCGCAATTTCGAATTGCTGCGCAAGGCGATACCCCAGCGGACTGGCGCCAAGCGTGGGGATCGACAAGCCGCCCGTGGCGACCACCAACGCTTCGCAGCGGTATTCCCCGCGCGAGGTGCGCAGCGTAAAGCCGCTAGCGGTGTCATGCACAACCGATTCAATCGTTGTTTTCAGTTGCAGCGTCGCACCCGCTTGGCGACATTCCTGCAGTAGCATATCGACAATCGCCTTGGCGCTTTCGTTGCAAAAAAGCTGACCGTGCGCCCGCTCGTGCCACGGAATTTGGTGCCGTTCGAGTAAGTCGATAAAATCCCACGGTGTAAAGCGCTTAATCGCTGATTTCACAAAGTGGGGATTATGGCTGATATAGTGCACGGCGCGAACATCAAGGTTGGTGAAATTACACCGACCACCGCCGGAAACAAGAATTTTCTTGCCCGCCTGATCGGCCTGATCACATACCAGCACTTTTCTCCCACGCCGGGCGGCGGCCGCGGCACACATCAGCCCAGAAGCACCCGCACCAATGATAATGACATCATACTTTTGCATGATTAAACTCCATACTTCTCCGGCCTTCACACAAGGCACCTGTATAAGCATCTTGGACAAAGATCACAAGCGCTATGAGCGCAGTTGACTTTCCAAAGCCGTACTGTGTATCTTTCAGCATTACCTTGTGAAGGATATTTACTTGCTGGCACCACTCCATTTACGTCATCAATCACTTTCCGTACCACTTATGATGGCACCCGTCGCCGGAGTGTGCAATATCCCCTTCCGCATACTCGTTGGCGAATGCCACTGTCCACATATTTTTACCGAAATGGTCAGTTCCGAAGCCCTCACCCGTCAAGTGCGCAAAACCCAGCATTACATTGACGTTTCACCAGAAGAAACCATTCGCCCCTTTGTGCAACTTTTTGGCGCACGGCCTGAGGTGATGGCCGAAGCCGCGCATATTTGTGCCGAAGAAGGCTTTACCCTGATTGATATCAACATGGGCTGTCCCGTCAAAAAAGTTTTGAAGTCAAACTCTGGCGTTGCGCTCATGCAAACACCCGACCTTGCATCTGAAATTGTGGCGGCAATGGTTGCAAAAGTAGGCCATAAAGCCGATGTCACCGTAAAAACGCGACTGGGATGGAATCACGAACATACGATTGTTGATTTTGCCCTGAAGATGGAAGCCGCCGGCGCGGCGATGCTGACCGTGCATGGCCGGACGCGCCCACAGGGATTTGGCGGACATGCCGATTGGAACGCCATCCGGCCAGTCGTAGAGGCGCTCACGATTCCCGTGATTGTCAATGGCGATATTGTTGATCTTGCGACCTTTCAGCAAGCAATGGCGCAAAGCGGATGTGCTGGAGCCATGATTGCCCGCGAAGGGTATAGCCGCCCGTGGATTTTTATGGAAATACTCCAATCAATCGGCGCTTTGAGCGGCGCGGAGCAAGCCCCAGATGTGCAGGCGATCATGCTGCGTCACCTAGAACTATTGGAACAGTATCTGCCCGTTCAGGCGCACGCGCTCATGCGCAAACACGGCGCGTGGTACGCCAAAGGATTGTTAGGAGCAGCAGAATTTCGCCGTAGCCTGAACGAATGCCGCAACGCCGCTGAAATCCGTCGCCTGATTGACGACTTCTTTCGCCATAACGCTCACACCGAGGCGGTACCTGACCATGGATAAAACCCTCAAGAAAAATCTGATCCTCTTCTACCTTTTATTCACGGTGATTATCGTATCAACCGTGTGGGTATCGCTCTATTTTATTATGAACCAACTTGCCGAAAAAAGTGTCGACGTCCGCTTGAGCGAAGCCAAAGTGCACGCCTACCGCATCCAGTCGAAAATCGAAGAGCTTATGACTTCGTACGACATCCGTCGCCTGAACACTTCCGATTCCACCTACCGCAACCTTCACAGTGCGATGGATGAAATCATCCGCGCCAACGAAGAAATCGTTTACGCCCTGATTATCGAAACCAATGGCTTAGTCGTCATACACAGCGACCGCAAACGCGAAGGGTTGCTTTTTGACGACCGCATGACCGTTAACGCCCTGCGGAGTGGCTTCCCCCTCGTGCAGTCCGGACTGATTGATGGTGCCGGGTACAGCGTGGAAGGGTATGACATATCGCTCCCTATCTATTACGGTGCGACTAAAGTTGGCGTCTTCCGTTTGGGAGTTTCCAGCGCGCTGATGCGCGATTCGCTGAAAGAAGAAATCCAAACCCTTTTCCAGAAACACTCCATCGTATTCTTTGTTATTCTGACCGCCCTCTTTTTGCTGTTTATCTTTATGGTCAATCAAATCAACCGCGTGCGTACCCTGCAAAGGCGGGTGAGTGCCAACGAAAAGCTGGCCTATATCGGCAGTGTTTCTGGGAGCTTAGCTCACGAAATTAAAAACCCACTGAATGCGATTAACCTCAATATCCAACTGCTGCAAGAAGATCTGGAAGAAGAAACTCTGGAGCGCGAAGAAGCACTGGCATCCTGCCAAGTGATCGGCGCCGAAGTGCAACGGCTCAATGAACTGCTGAACGAATTTCTTGCCTATGCGCGAATGACATCGCCAACGCTCAAAAAAGACAGCATTGGCCGTATCCTTGGCGGCGTTTGCGACCTGTTCCGACCCCAGTGCGCCGCCAAAGGGATACAGCTTGAAGTCGAACGGACAGCCAAATCCGACACCCTTTTTCTCGACCGCAATCAAATCCGCCAAGTGCTGATCAACCTCGTGAAAAATGGCATTGAAGCCCTTGGCGATACACCCCAAGGTTCGATAACCATTCGCCATTACACCAAACAACGCCACCACCATATTGAAGTGATTGACAACGGCCCTGGCATCAGTTACGAAAACCAAAAGAAAATTTTCGATATCTTCTTTTCAACAAAAACCGATGGAACCGGGCTGGGGCTTCCGATAGCCCGAAATATTATCGAAGCCCACGGCGGGCAACTCACCCTCCGCAGTGCGCCCGGTAAAGGGACAACCGTTCAGATTATATTGCCAGATACCGAGGATGGTTATGCCAAATAAAGCACTTATGCCAATTTTAGTCGTTGACGATCAGCTTGCATCGCTCGATTCTATCTGCCGAGCGCTCAGTAAAAAAGGGTATACCGTCGCGCAAGCAGCGACTCTTGGCGAAGCAAAAGCGGCTTTTCTGGCTCACTCAACGCCCGTGGTGGTAACCGACCTTCACCTCCCAGATGGCACAGGAATAGATTTTCTAAAATTTATCAAACAACAAGATGAAACCGTTGAAGTTATTCTGATAACCGCATTTGCATCGGTTGAAACCGCTGTGGACGCCATGAAACAAGGCGCTTTTGATTACGTTACCAAACCCGTAAACCTTACCGAACTACGCCGTGTCGTGGCCGCCGCGTGGGATAAAGCGATGGGCGAAGATGATGAAGAAGCGGAAATTCAAGAAAATAGCGGCCAACCACCACTCACATCGCCACTTTTGGGAGAGAGCCCCGATCTGCGCGAAGTGCGCGAAAAGATTATCAGCGTGGCCTCAACCCGAGCTTCCGTGCTTATACTCGGCGAATCTGGTACCGGCAAGGAACTGATTGCCCAATCGATTCACGATTACTCTGATCGCGCCAAGCAACCATTTGTTGGCGTAAATTGCTCGGCCTTTCCCGAAACACTGTTGGAGAGCGAACTGTTTGGACACGAAAAAGGTGCTTTTGCCGGTGCCTATAAACAACACCACGGCAAATTTGAACAAGCTCACCGTGGCACCCTCTTTCTAGACGAAATCGGCGAAATTCCCATGACCGTGCAAGTGAAACTCTTGCGCGTGCTGGAAAATCGCGAAATCGTCCGCATTGGTGGCCGCGAAACCATCCCCGTAGACGTTCGCATTATTGCGGCAACCCACCGCGACTTAGCCGAAGAAGTGGAAGCCGGTCATTTTCGCGAAGACCTGTATTACCGCTTAAAAGTCGTCGTCATTACCGCGCCGCCACTCCGGCACCATCCCGAAGACATCCCGCTCCTTGCCAACCATTTCGTGCAGCACTTTGCCGCAGAAAATGGACGCGACATACAAGGGATATCATCCGAAGCACTTGCTATTCTTGGGCGTTACCCATGGCGTGGTAACGTGCGCGAACTACGCAATTGTTTAGAAAATATGGTTATTTTTGCCAGTTCACACCTGCTCACGCCACGCGACATCCCTGAAGAATACCGGCAAGAAACCTACGAAGCGGACGAAATACCAACCGAAGCCGCACCCAAACAAACTATGGAAGACATCGAGCGCGAAGCCATTGAACAAACCTTGCAGCAAGTCGGTGGCAATCGAACCCAAGCTGCGCGCATACTCGGCATCGGTCTGCGAACCCTGCAACGCAAAATCAAACAGTACGACCTCTGATGCCGTCCCCGACCAGCGCTCGCGCGCACATTATCCCCGTATTCCTTCCGATGGCAGGCTGCTCATACCGCTGCATTTACTGCGATCAACACACCATCACCACCACCCAGCAGCCACTGCTTCCCGCAGCCTTGGCAGAACACGTTGCCGCATATACCGCAACCCGTAAAAGCGCACCAGATGAGCCGTTGCCGCTAGTGGCTTTTTATGGCGGAAGCTTTGCCCAGCTCCCGCTTTGCGTCATAGAACAGTGGATACACGCCGTAGCCGCGCTAGAATACAGCGGGAAAATAGGGGGATTTGTGTGTTCCGCGCGTCCCGATGGGTGGCGAGCAGAAATCTTTGAACTTTTGCGTCGCGCTACTTGTCAGCGCGTAGAACTCGGCATCCAATCGACCAATCAAGACATACTGCAACGCGCCGGAAGACCACCCATTACCAACAGCGAAATCCGCACACTCCTGAACACCCTGCGGGAACATGGCATATCCCCTGGAGTACAACTGATGTTCGGACTCCCAGGCGAAAACAGACACACATGGCAGGCCACCATGCAGGATACCCTTGCGTGGCAACCCGATACTCTACGACTCTATCCCGCGCTGGTACTTGCCGGAACGCTGCTGGAAGCCATGTGGCGGCAGGGCAACTACCAGCCACCAACACTAACAGAAGCCGTGAACGCATGTGCCGATGCCTTTGTGCAGTGCACGGAATATGGCATAACCGTGCTGCGTGCCGGGCTACAGGATTCGACAACGCTGCGACAACAAATCGTTGCCGGGCCGTGGCACCCCGCATTTGGTGAGTTAATCCGTAGTGAATGTTACCGAAGGCAACTGCTGGCGCTGCCACCAACAGTAACCGCCATCGCCGTCCATCCGCACGAAATCAGCGCGTTGATCGGACATGGAAAATCAAATAGCGATTTACTGACAGGGTTGCGTGTGGAACGGGATCAAACCGTAGTGCGCGGAAAGATTCTTTGGAGGCAGGAGCTGTCACGCACCACTCTCTAACACCGACACACGGTTGCGCCCCGCCTGCTTATAGAGCACCATGAGTTACTGGTTCACGTATTGCCGTGTGCGCCCGTCATCTCGAACAGAGTGAGAGATCTAGATTTCTCCTCGCAGTATTCGTCGAAATGACAAGAGTTGAAAGCGACTCGACAGAGGGTGGGTACAAATCGTACCCACCCATATCTATAATTGAAGCAGGGCACAATCTGTACCCTGCTTCTAAATCACCTGCGTTCGGCATCAACCCCTAACCGTTTCTCGACATATTCAATGCGCCACACCTTTCCACGGTCATCTGTCAGTTCAACGATGAAAGTTGACATGCCAATCGACGGCCAAACGCCTTCAATATAGGTATCTATCCCAAAGTGCGCCGATAATTTTGCTGCCACCACAGCGCCAGGCGATGCCAGTCGCCTGATATTTCGGAGGAGCAAATCGCGACACATACCAGCAAGGATGCGATTTCGTTCAATATCGAACACCGTTGGTTCAATTCGTAACTCCAAGAGATCAATCGTTACTGCCCGAATTTGGTGATGAAGTGCCAGCCAAGCGTAGTGCAGAGCAGAGCCAGCAAACATATTGGCAAGCCCACTGGCAAAACTTTTGATGTATCGGCGGTTGAGGTTATTTGACATGTGGAATATCTCTCCATGTTGCCCGTGTATGAGCGGGGCGCAAGTTGCCGCCAATATTGTCAAGCTGGCGCAGGAGATCTTTCACTTCTTCGGTATTGACTTCAACGCGGAGCATACTTATCCTTTCTGTATCAAGTGCGGGGGTTTCCTACGTGGTAAAGGTTCGTATCCGGGCATAGCACCCGTGAACTATTATCTCGGTTCGATTCCGGGCACCGCACTTGCTTATTTTTTCCAGAGCACCGAATAACATTGACCGATCGGTTAGTGGTCTGGCGTCAACCTCATCTACACTACGCACGACAGTCGTCACGTATTTCACCTTCGCCTTTTCTGTCCCTGTCATTGCACTATACTCAAACGGTTCATCCCCGCGGATGCGGGGAACGTCGGAACACAAGAAAAAAGCCGTCAAGGAAGTGCGGTTCATCCCCGCGGATGCGGGGAACGTCGCCCCGCCCCACGGGTCGCGGCTTTCGTGGAAGCCGAGGCGGATGTTGTCGGCAATGGTGGTGCCGATCTCGGCTAGTAGCACTTGTGGTTCGAGTTTCTTTTCGGCAGCGCTAAGTCCGTCAATTGCTTCGCGCAAGCCTTCTACTTCAATTTTCCATGCCACGGGTTAGCTCCTTTACCCATTCGTCAGTAACGACGTCGTTGATGGCTCCAAGCGCCCCTTCGGGGTATTTCATATCCTCGGGGATGAGCGGCCCGTATTTCGCCGCTTCCTCGTGTTCGTCGCGCAGTTCAAGCAGCGACCAGATATCGGCGTATTTGCTGTCGTCTGCTTCGTACTGTTCTGCGGTAAACATCGGCTCATCTCTTGAATAGCTCCACAGCCCAAGTTCTAGCAATTCATCTTTGCTCGGATTAAGATCATAGAGAGTATTGATCACAGCACACCCCCTTGCAGCGCTTCGATAAACTCCGTCGGCTTGTTGTCTATCAGGCCAAGCATCTTTTTCACCTTCTCAATATCGCCCTTTCCGGCGTGTCCGACAATGATTTTCGCCACGTCGTCAATAGCGGTTCATCCCCGCGGATGCGGGGAACGTGACGGTAGGGAATACGCGACTGGCAACGCTCTCGGTTCATCCCCGCGGATGCGGGGAACGTGGGGAGCGACTGCTGCAATTTGTAAAGGAAGCCGGTTCATCCCCGCGGATGCGGGGAACGTGTGCCATCTGTGCATTCACGACAAAAAAGGAGCGGTTCATCCCCGCGGATGCGGGGAACGTATACTCCAGTTCAGATCGGGCGAGCTGTAACACGGTTCATCCCCGCGGATGCGGGGAACGTACCGACGAAACCATACGCGTTGCCCTGCGGCACGGTTCATCCCCGCGGATGCGGGGAACGTGCGCACATCATTGATATATCCCAGTACGGTATCGGTTCATCCCCGCGGATGCGGGGAACGTAGGATGCACTCAGGCACGGCTACGGAGCAATCCGGTTCATCCCCGCGGATGCGGGGAACGTGCTACCTCCGGCATTCGCCCAGCTTTCAATCTCGGTTCATCCCCGCGGATGCGGGGAACGTATGCAAAAGATCAAGCGCCACCATATCGAGGACGGTTCATCCCCGCGGATGCGGGGAACGTCCTGATACCACTCAGGCAGATATTCAGGGAATCGGTTCATCCCCGCGGATGCGGGGAACGTAAATGATTGATAAAGTGCAAACACGTTCCGATCGGTTCATCCCCGCGGATGCGGGGAACGTTAAGAGCACCCTTGAGGAATGCAACTGCTTTGCGGTTCATCCCCGCGGATGCGGGGAACGTCCCCTCGGATTCTTTTAGGCTGCTTGTTAATCCGGTTCATCCCCGCGGATGCGGGGAACGTTGAATATCGCGTCGCTGCACCCAACCGTGCTGCGGTTCATCCCCGCGGATGCGGGGAACGTGCCAATTCAACAGAACATCAAAATTAACAAGGAGGTTCATCCCCGCGGATGCGGGGAACGTGGCATCTTTTCCTGATTCAAGAATGCCTTTACCGGTTCATCCCCGCGGATGCGGGGAACGTACTAAAAATATCTACATTATCTACAGTGTGTTACGGCCACAAGAAAACCTACCAAGAATAACGCTGTTTGCTTTTTCGCTAATCATCATTCATCTCTCGCAGATTCGCTGGATGTTTCAGGCATGAACGATACCAATTTTACCCCATCAAATTCAACAGGTATTCGACGATTTGTGCCGCACGTTTCAAAGTCAAAACCTGCTTCGGTATTTGTGCTCCACGCCATTATAGCATTTCCTGATTCAATACCTTTTTCGACGGTTTCCCACAGCATTTCTCGGGTTCGGCGCGATACTTTGCCAACGTACACTCCCGCCCGAATTTCTAATAGCCAGATGGCGAGTCTGCCACGCAAGCGTGGTGGGGCGTTTTCAACCACGATGACCAGCATCGCCTATTCCTTCCTTGTTTGGAATTGCTACGTCGATGGCTTCTTCATGTGCTTTTGGGCGTTCAAGTTCGCCGGCAGCTAAAATCTGTTCAATGGTCGGAATGATTCGGTGCAGGATGCGCGTTTGTCGGAAGGCGTCGCGGCATGCTAGCCGGACATCACGCTCTGGGTTGCGTGGTTTCTTTGCTGCGATGCGAAATGCGACGGGAACAACGGTTTCAAATTTGAAAATATCAGCGATGTCATACACGAATGACTGTGGTTTGCCGGTGTGAATAAATCCAACAGCTGGCGCGTAGCCCGCGGCGAGTATGGCTGCTTCGCTGATGCCATACAGGCAGGCGGTTGCCGAGCTGAGGCAACGATTGGGGATATCGCCACTTTCCCACTCGGAGTAGTCATAATTGCGGTGCTTCCACTGTACGCCGTATTGTTTGGCGAGTAGTTCGTATAGCTTGCGAACACGAACGCCTTCGATTCCCCTGAGTTGTTCAACACTTCGCTTTTCTGGTGGCTTTTCGCCAAAGCGAACTTCGTACATTTTACGAACAACTTTCAACCTAGCTGCGTCATCCAGTGCGAGTTTTGCTTGATACAGAAGGCGGTCTGCGCGAGCACCACCGGGTTGCCCAGACGCGTACAGCCTTACTCCGGCTTCGCCCACCCAAAGGAGTAGGCACCCGATGCGCGATGCCAGATTGACGGCGGCATGAGAAACACGCGTGCCGGGCTCCAGCATGAGGCATGTGACACTTCCGACTGGAATATGAGTGCGGACGCCATTTTGATCCACAACCACAAAAGCGCCATCCAGCATATCGAGATTGCCGCGCTCTACGAACATAACGGATAGCCGGTCTTTGATGGGTGTTGGTTTCAGGGGAGGAAGATAGTCGTTCATTATTTCCCTTTCAGTCTTTTGACTCCTTCTGGTTCATTAATGAAGTTTTCTGTGGTGGAAATTGCGCTTTGCGTCTCTTTTTCAAGTTTTTTGCGTGCATCGCCAGCAATTTTACCTCCACGGCGCGCGGCGGTTCGGTTTTCTGTAAATCCTTGGGCATCTGTTTTACGGGTAATTTCCGTTGTGGCCGCTTCACCAAGCATGGAAAAGATCAGCTCCAGGTCGGTCATGTGGTCACGCAGATTTTCCCGATCAAGGCCCTTGTACTGTTTGTACTCGCTGGGAGTCATACCGAATGCAGCCTTACTGATTTCCGCAGTCAGAATGGCATACTCGGGTGATTCGCCAACATCACGACTTTTCCATTCCTCGGTCAGTTCCGCCCGAACAGCAATGCCGCGCATGCGCTTTTCAATCCAGGCATCGGAGTACCCTTTGGCTTTGTACAACTCGCGAGTACGGGCTGTTGCCAGCTCCGGGTCTTCTATCTCCTGCACTCGCTCATAGCCAACTTTAGCAAGCCAGCGCTTGAATGGCTCCGCCTTGGGGGAGGGTATAGATTGGATAATGCGGAAAATGCCTTCGGTGTTGGCGCAGTTTATACGCTGTTTTCCGCCTTCTGTTTCAAGCAAAAGGGGGGTGGCAATCTGCCCCCACCCTTTTGCTAACTCCTTATCTCTTCTCCGCATATCCTTTACGTAACCAGCTGCGTCTAGTGAATCAGTGAGTGCAAAAACAACATCTGTTATAGCAAACCACCACTCGTCATTATGCAGGGTGCGACGAATGTGTTTGTCTTTAAAGACGACAACTTTATCTGTCATAAGTCACCGAATCGGCATCTCCGATTTGGTGTATACAAACCCTGCGAGGTGAAAACTGCCGATTTTCACTGGCAAAGCTGACAGGAAGATCGGGCAGACTATCCTTCCCTTTACTGAAGTCCTCCACGTCTTCTTGGCGAGCGAATGCCGTAAGTGGAGCGTCACCAATCAGCAGTTGCAATGCGGCACTCTTCGTTTCGCATAAACCAGCATAGACAGGCGCACTGGGAATGCATGACTTGCGGCCAAGATATGTCCCCCAGACTGGATCATGCAAAGCTTCTGCAACCTCTGCAAGGTATTCACTTGCCCCTTCAATAATTACGCCAAATGCGGCGTCTGTAAGGTACTGACGGTGTGTTAATACGCAGTCACTGTTAATAGCTCCGCTCGCCCGGCGAGTATTCTGGACAGTGTGGTAATCCTCCAGACGACGAACGGGAAGAAACCTTTCCTTGAATTGCTTCCGGGGGATCGCGATGACAGTCATTTTAGTTACCTGAAACGCCTCCAAAAACGGTGCTTCCTCGCTACTGCCACGGGAGATACCACATGCCGCAGCGCATATTCCGGCAATGGCGCTTTTGGTAGGCATCAATCCAGTTCTGCGGCGATTATACTGGCTGTCCAAGCCCCATGATTGCATGGGGCCTTCGAGGCGCATAGCCAGAAAGCTGGTTTCAATGGACATGGCTTGTTACCTTTTCGATAAAGTCATGCAGCTTTACTTCAGGTATGGCAACCTCTGCAACAGCCTCCAGTCCCCAAGTATCCTTAAGTTTTGAATATTCATCCTGCAAAAGCTCAACCGACTTTGCTGCGTAGCCTTGTGACGTCCTGACAGGCGATTCAAAGGCATTAATCAACTGAATAGGATGCCCCTTCTCACGTACGACTCCCAATACATAGCAGGGAAGGGTGTTCCCGTTCATCGTGTTTTTTCTTGCGCCAGGGACGGCTTTAATGGTTGCCTCAATAAATGTAGCTACCACTTTCTTCCGCTCGTCAGCGCTTAATATCCCAAGGTGATCAGCGTCGGCAAGCATATCCAGGTTCAATGCCGCAAAACGATAGTATGTTGCGGAATTGAATTCCAGTGTACTGGTCATGCCTGCTCCTGACTCCTCTGCTGGCTGCAGGTCATCCACGGCGGAGAAGAAATCAATCTCATTGTCAACCTTGTGAGTTGAGAGGGCATGGGAAAACATACTTGCGGCTTCAACAGTAAGTGAGTGATCGCTAGCAACCATGCGGCCAAAAAGAGAGATATCTGCGGCATCACTCAAATGTTCTGGTTTGATCCCTTTGATTGCCTTTTTGGCATCCTTTTCTTCTGTAAATTTCCTTGCAATAGTCTCCAGTTCCAGAGGCGAAAGGAAATATAATGTCGTCGACTTTACTTTGTCTTTGCTTTTGGCATCCACCTTCACAAGGGCATCGACAATGCTCTTGGCTCCATCACTTGCTTCGTCAGCAGAAAGTCCAGCATCCTCCATGGCCTTTGCAAGTGGGGCATGCATTAAGCGAGTGCGTTCACCTTGAAAAAGGTCTGGGGCTATTTCTTTGGCCATTTCGCGAATTGCACGCTTCCAGGACTGACTGGAAACCCTGGCGCGTTGGGCACCGCCAAATACCGCTGTCTTCGGGGAGTTCAGGTCATCGCGATTCAGGCAGGAAACTGGGACCGATTGAATAATGTGTAATTCCAAATGCTTCATAATACTCTCCTTCGTAAATCAGTTCACAGGTTTCAGAAGCAGCAGACCAAAGCCGAACCCTTTTGCGCTGCCAATTCCTGCAGAGTAGGTTTGCTGAAATAATTCCCGGTTTGTCACTTCAAGTATTCCGCGAAACTGCACTCCACCATGATAGGCACTATGACTTTTCTTCCTGAAGTGACTTTCTGCCATTGGGCTGATATCCAGTGGCGCACTATCAAGTAAACGAAATCCGCCAGGTATTTCCTTTCCAGTTTTGGGGTCTCGGCAACGTGCGTCACCTTTTCTGGAAAGCCAGGATCGCAATTCCTCTGTGTCTACGATGGGGATACGTTTTCCTCGAATACGATTTCCCTCAGCATCACGCTGAACCACGTTTTTCACAGGGTTTGCCCGAACATCAAAATAATAGCGATGGTGATGTAAAAACCCGGGAGCAATCTCTTTCAGAAAAAAATTTTCTTGCGGACACCACTCGGGAAGCTGCGGTTTTCTGGCAGAAAGCAGCCAGACTCTAAATTTTCCCTCCAAAGCATCCAGGCGAGTGAGAAAATCACGAGCTGCATTCTCATCACTCGGAAAACACTGCCACACTCCTTTATGCCAGGAGTAGCTGTCAAAAAAGCGATACCTGCGAGCTGTTCCGGCATCTATTTCCATTTGAGTGAGCCATTTCATGCGCCCTCCTCCAATGGTTCTGCTCCGGGTGCCCAGAATTCGCGTGCCCATTCATTTTGCACCCGTTGGCGCTTATGGGGCCATTCGCGCAGGTCATACAAAAGTCGCTCATAATTGATAGCCACTCCCTGAGATTTTGCCAGCATCAGTATGCGCAAAACCCGGCTATTCAGCTCTTCACCGCTCTCTGCAGTAATAAGCAGCTGAAATCGACGTTCGGTAGGTGTCAATTTGCTGTCTTCCCCCCGCCGTTCATCCCGCGAGCGCTCAATGGACCGACATGCTGTACCAAGATTTCCAGTAGAGGTTTCTTCGGGATACATGGCATATAAGCCGGCAATAAACGCTGCAACCTCGTCATCGACTGGAATTCCAAGCCGATTCAGTGCAGGCCAGGCTCGGTGTCGCTTATTCGGTGTCAGGATACAGCGCAAATTTGCCATGATTCCCCGGTCATTCTTACGCTCCTGAAGCCGTTTCAGTAAACTACTCATCGCTCACTCCTTCCTCTTCCTGGTTCACTGTTTGCGCACTTGCCTTTTGGCCAGTAAGTTTTTGCCAGCCCTTGGCAAAGGCACGAATCTGTCTCGGTGTTTCCTGCCCACAAGCAGTGCGGTATGCATCACAAGCTGAATAGAACAGCATTTTTCTCCATTTCTCCCTCGTCTCATCAACGTGGTCGCCTCCGATAGACTGAACGTGCTCCATAAGGTAACCAAGATTCTTTTCTATTGCTGTCCAATAGTGCGTTGTCGCTTTTGAGTAAAGCTTCGATCTGAGTTCACCCGAACTTGCTCCGGCATTTTTTAAGCGCCCTTCCCAGCCACCATCATGTTCCATTCTATACGTCTCTACTGCCCAGCCAAGACGCGATGCAAGCTGCTCCGCCGACTTCACTTCCTTCTCATACGTACTCACTCCCACTGCCGTAGAGAGTCTGCCGGGAACATGAAAGACAGATTCAACAGTATCAACGACTGTTGCCTGATTACGAGCCAATGCCGAAACCGTAACATCACATTCATCTTCTGCGCTTAGGTTAAGCAGTGTAAGGGGGCCACCAGCCTCACCTGCTTTGCGCTTTACCATAAGAGCACCAAGCTCTCGCCACAGCTGCCGCGAGGGACGAAAAGACAACAAGGCTCGCTCTTCTTTTTTGTTTTTCATCTTCACAATCTCTGCTGCAGAGGGTTCCGCAGAAAACCCTTCCGCGTAATTCGGATAGGCCAAGCCTTCACCAAACAAAAGATGATTACCGCCAGGGTGGAGAAGGAGAAAACGCGAAAGAGGCATCAAACGTCCGGAAAAGCTCTTTGTTGCGTTATCAATCGACAGTTGATTATCCCATGAATCTGGCATGCTTTCCCATACAGGGCGGCCAACCTTATGCCCATAACATTTTCCAATATCATCGTGAGTTATCAGGTTAAGGTAAACTGTTTCAAAAAGGGTTTTTCCCCGTAAAAACGCATGTATCATGGATGCAGGCACACATGGCGCATCACGGGCTGTTTTTGCTGTTTGTTTTCCATCCCAGTAAATTTGCGAGCTGAGTCCTCCCGTTGAGAAACATAAAAAAGTAATCATTGACAGTATTGTGCTCTCAATCGGAAAAACACGGGTTTCGCACATCCCACCATGATCATTTAACGTACTGTTGTTTCCAGTTGCACATGTAAAATTCAGCTTTGACACCGAAGTCCATCCAGTCAAGTCATCAGTGGGAGTACTCTGGTCGGGGAACCTTGAGATATTTGCTATTTGCAGCCACGGTTTTTCTGGATGAAACAGGTCAAAGAAATCCTGCCATTGCTTGAGATACGCACCCGTTGCGGCAGCAATCTGATGTGGCACCTGCTCCCATTCATCAAGGTCTTTGGGCCCGTTCAACGCAGCATGAGCAACGCACAAGAGTAAACGCATCAGTGCAACCCGCTCATGGGGACGTACGGCAAAATCAGCGTACTGTTCCCCCTCGGCAAAAACATCATGGATGCTGGCAAAATTACGCTCTCCGCAGTGGTTGATTACCGGTATCCAAGGGTCAAATGCGACATTCATGTCCCCTCCTTTGCATGTTGTTTCTTTATGTACAATCCCAGGGTATCACTATAGAAAAGTTCTATATTCCCTTTTACGCCTTTACAGGAGATTGAGTTGTCTTCATGCACTATGGCAACAGCATGTCTTTCGTGCAGGTACGGGACAAATTTCGCGCAGGGAGTCTCCTTCACATGGTAATCGGCTACCTTGACAAGGTTCCTGTGAATGGCTTTTGCCATAGGAAAATTAAAGTCAGGGGAAAATGTCAGGGAAGTCCCATCCAGGAAGGTGACACTCTTGTCATCAAGATGACGGCAAAGAACCACGGGAATCGTGTCGATTTCACTGATTCTGGTCTGCACGCCTTCCTGGTCGTCAAGCGCAAGTTGCCAGATATTGCTGTTTCTCTTTGCATGCATTTCCTTGGCAGAATCGCTGGCAAACCAATTATCAGAAAGCTCCTGCCATGAAGCTGGTTCACCCTCAAGTTCTGCGTATGTGCTCTCAATCAGCCATCGAATCTGGGATGGGATTTCGACACTTTGAAGCTTCTTCCAAAGCTCTAGCGTCCGCAAAAGGATGTAAGGTGCATAAACTTTGGCCTTATTGCCAAGTGCGTTAACAATTTCCTTCGGTGGCATTACGCGAAGCTCTTCAAGAGTTGCTGTCTCGTCAATGATGCAGACTTTCGGTCCTATTGCCTCTGCTGGCCGATTACCTCTTGGGTGTCGCCATAAACGCCCAAGTCGCTGAAGCAACATATCGGTAGGGGCAAGCTCGGTTACCAGCAAGTCAGCATCAAGATCAACGCTTTGCTCGACTATTTGGGTTGAAACCAAAATGCACCCACAGCGGTTGTCTTCACCCTTACCGAGACGTTCCATCCAGAGTTCCTCAAGATTCTCACGACGCCAATAGGGGAAACGGGAGTGGAGCAAGCCAACCGGAAAATCATTTTTCACGTGTTCGCAAATCTTGCCATATTGACTTTGGGCTGATTCTACGGTGTTGCAAATCCACAAAACCGTCCCACCAGCATACGCAATGACAAGAGCCTGCTCCATGCCCGACTGATTGCTTGTAAATTCAACATTGACTGTTCGTGAAGGTGGCGGAAGGGTTGCCACGGGTGAAATACTGCCAGAACGGTTTCTGCCAGAAATCAGGGGATAGGGAGCATTATGGGCATCTGAGCCTCCTGTTGTGAGAAGCAATTGAGAACGCCGCTTCCCGGACAATGTTGCGGAAAGAATAATGACGGTACATCCAAGACGTTCCAGGGTTGAGACCAGCACATCGATCAAGGTTCCCGTGTAGAGGTCATAGGAGTGAACTTCATCCAACACCACTACTTTGCCCGCAAGAGCAAAATAGCGGACAAAAAAGTGTTTTGCTGCTACGACGGCAAGAAGAGCCTGGTCAATGGTCCCCACACCAAAGCTTGCCAGCAGCGAACGTTTCGTTGAAGCAAACCAGTCATGTCCACTGCGAGCATCTTCCGCGTGCTGGCCTTTAACACCGGTCGCAGCCGGAACAAACTCAACTTCACTCTGCATGAGCCATGATTGCCCATGTATCAAGCGACTTGATCCCTCATGGGGAGCTATTTTACTGAGAAATTCATTGATGCGCAGATGAATGCGGTTACTGGTTGCCTGGGTTGGCAAAGCAAAGTACAGTCCGTTGGCTTTACCACAGGCCAACAGTTGATATGCCGCGCCAAGTGCTGCTTCTGTTTTTCCCATGCCCATGGGTGCCTCAATAACATAGACACCTGGCTCTGCAATGGCTTCAATTGCTCTTTCCTGCATTTCATTCGGGGAGAAACCAAATATTTCGGAAAACGACAGCCCACCTTGAATTTTGGCCGGAATAAAGGAGATAGCAGATAAGGCTTCACTGGCTTTGGGGCCTGAATCAAATAACTCTTTCTCTTTTTCAGTTGGAAAAAAACGTTTATCAGAGCCAATCCAGTCGGAAACCGTCGTTAAACCAGCGAGCCACCAAGTGGCGACACTGTCACCATCGAAAGACTCCAAACCGGAAACATCTTTAATATGGAAATCTGCTAAAATTTTCTCTGCACAGCGCTGCCTCTCACCTTTCCAGTCAATTCCGATGCCATCATTTTCAGCCAGTGGAATACTTCGTCCACTCGGTTGTTGCTTTATCCTCCCATGATGGGCACCAAGAGCAGCTGCTATATATGATGCGTTTCGCCTCGGCAATCCAAGCGTAACCAGAAAATCCTGAAGAGCACCCTGAGAAACCTTACCGTGATCTGATTCGGTCTCACTTTGCCAGGAATGCTTGCGCCCAATATCCACTAAACTGTTCTCTATAAGCCAGCCTTCACATTTACACTGGAAGCCAGGAGTTATTTTACCGATGTCATGGAGCGCTGCCAGTGCCCCTGCTTGACAAGGGCTTATGCCAAAACGCTCCAGCAGGTTTGGCGAGGCATTCGCTAGGCACCGGGCAACACCACCAACGTTGAGCATGTGCTGGTGCACTGACACACCCGGTAAGTCATCTTCAGTAGTTTTCGCCCAGAAATAATGTAATCGCATTACCTTTTCCACACAGAGATTAAACCCACGCATACACCAGCTAAGGCAACTATAAGTGCGAGTGCTACCAAACCACTCGCGCTTATATTGTTTGCTGAACGAACCAATGAATCAATATGATCAAAATTCATAGGCACTTCCTTTCGTTTTTCACGACAATAGGGTGCCTGTATAAAATTGTCAAGGTATAGTCTCGTATGAGAAAATGCCGTGTATGTGTTATTGACTCATACTCAAGTTAGTGTAATATGCAAACGATCCCTGCGTAGCAGGGATGAACCAGTATATTCTCGAATGAGAGCACATCTTGAAGTAACCTCCCCGCACACGCGGGGATAAAGCCGAGTAGCGCTCGGCTTTCATTTTTCCCTCCTCATCTTTCCCCACACCATCGCGGTCAGCATGGCATCGCTCAGCGCGCGGTGGAGTTTGGTTTTTGGTGGTAATGTGCCGAGTACATGCCGTGCAAGGTGTTCGAGTGCATGGCTTCCTAGTTCGGGATATTTCTGGCGGCTGAGTTTCAGGGTGCAGTGGCAATAATTGGTAAAGGGTATTTTCAGGAGTTGGTATTCGTGGCGGATAAAGCGCATGTCAAATTGGGCGTTATGGGCGATGAGTGTGTGATTTTCGATGAAGTCGGCAAACTGTTGCCATGCTTGCGGTGGTGTTGGTTGTCCGTGCAGCATGGCGTTCGTGATCCCGTGAACGTTTGTCACGGTTTGGGGGATGCGAACGCCGGGGTTGATGAATGTGCTGAATGTTTCCACTATTTCTCCGTCTGTTCGCATTTTTACGGCGGCTACTTCTATAACTCGCGCGCCGTATGCGGGGGAAAGTCCTGTTGTTTCGACGTCTACGGCAATGATCAGGTTTTCAGGCACGCTTCCGCCTTTTTTACGTTGTCTGCGGGGTATATCGCATACTCACCCTGTCAAAATGTGGCAGGGCTCTGGGTTAACTAAATTTTTTGTGCATTTTTTCGACTTCGCGTTCAATTTCTATTTTCAGCGCTTCAGGCTCGATCACGTCCACGTCGGCTCCAAACGAGAGCACTCGCATTTTTATTTCGCGCAGGTCTGCGACGGGAATGGTTATTTCCACGCTGCCGTTGGGGTGATGGTGTGTGGTTTGGGCGGGGTGCCATTGTTGTTCGCGTATCCAGCGGCTCCGTTCTGGGGCAAAGTGCAGGGTCACGTGCTGGATGTTGTCGCCTTGAAAAAGGCCAAAGCTTTGGTTAATGCAGTGTTGGTATTCTGTTTCTGGTCGTGGTGAAAAGGTTTCCCGGGTTGGTGTAAGTTTGGTGATGCGGGCAAGGTGGAACTGCCGCCAGTCGTGTCGTGTGTGGCACCACGCTATCAGTACCCATGCACCGTGGTAGTAAAAAAGGTGGTGGGGTTCGATGGTGCGTTGTGTTTGGGTGTCGTCCTGTGGGGAGTGGTAGTTGATGGTGAGTAAGTGGTGGTTCAGGATGGCAAGGCAGATGTTATGAAAGGTGTCTGAGTCGCATGGGATGTGTTGGTCGCTGAGGGCGGAAAAGCTGCGTCGGATTTTATCGATGTCAAGGTGGCGGGCGCTGCTGTTGTAAAAGAGTTTGCTTTCAAAGGCGGCAAGTGCTTGGGCGCCGTAGCCGTCTGTGGCGCTCCCTAGCATGTTGCGGGCGATGAGCCAGCAAAGCAGTTCATCGTTGTTGAGCCACAGCGGCGGCAGGGTGTAACTGGTATTGGTGTAATGGTATCCGTTCTTTTTACGGCAGAATTCTATGGGGGCGCCGAGCCGGTCGCGCAGGGTTTCTATCCGCCTATGCGCGGTGCGTTCGGATATTTCAAATTGTTTCATGAGGGTGGTGGTGTTGGGGTAACGGTTTTGCGTGAGTTGTTCATGAAGCCAGAAATAGTCTTCAAACTCGCGTGACGATATGGTCATGCCCCCTCCCTTTTGGTTTGCACACTATGGCACAAATTCCCCCTGAAGTGGAGCGTTTTGCGTTGCTGGTGCGCAAAGTTTTACCCATGCGACTTTTTTGTGACTTTTATTGGATGGGACGACAACGCTGACGTAGTTATCGGTTTCGCCTTTGAGGTAACCGGTGTCGGCTTCAAAGATGACTTGTCGCACGGTGCCGATTTGTGACTGGTCAAAGGCGAGTTGTTGTTTATTGCTGTGGTCGCGCAGTATTTCGGCGCGTTCGGTGATGCTGGCGTGGCGCACGTGTCCGTCGAGTGTGGCGGCAACGGTGCCGGGGCGTGCGCTGAATGGGAAGACGTGCAGCATGTCTATGGGCAGGGTTTGCAGGGTGGCAAAGCTTTCGGCAAAGATGGCATCGTTTTCTCCGGGAAAGCCGGTGATGATGTCGCTGCCTATTTTAATGTTCGGGTCGATCTGTTTGATTTTTTCAAGAACGCTGGCGGCTTGCTGGGTTGTGTAGTGGCGGTTCATCCGTTCGAGGATGATGTTATGGGTGGATTGCAGCGGTATGTGTAGGTGTTTGCAGAGTTTGGGGTGCTGCAATAGCTCTATCAGGGGGGCATCGATTTCGGTGGGTTCGATGCTGGAAAGGCGCAGGCGGTTGAGGGTGGGGATTTCAAGGAGCAGGCTGACGAGTTCGGCAAGTGTTGGTGTGCCGGGGAGGTCTTTGCCATAGGTGCCGATATGGACGCCGCTGAGGATGATTTCGGGAAATTGTTCGGCTATTTCGGTGGCTTTTTCGTGGATCTGGCGCAGGGGGATGGAACGGCTGGGGCCACGGGCGATGGTGACAAGGCAGTAGCTACAGGTGTTGTCGCAGCCGTCTTGTATTTTCAGGTTGACCCGTTCATTGCCACTGGCATGGACGGCGAGTTTCAGCCTGCTTGGTGTGCGCAGGGTGGTAACTTGGTCGCGCTGATTGCTCAGGATAACTTCGGCGATGCGGTTTTTTTCGTCGTTGCCAAGGATGTAGTCGATTTCTGGCATTTGCAGGAGTTTTTCGCGCGCGACTTGCGGCATGCAGCCGATCAGTGCGATTTTGGCTGCGGGGTTTTTGTGGCGCATTTGCCGGACGTATTGCAGGGTTTTGTTGTCGGCACGGGCGGTGACGGTGCAGCTGTTGACGATGATGAGGTCGGCATTTTCGGGGGTGTCGGCAGGGGTAAGGTGATGTGCGGCGAGTTCTTCGGCCATCATGCGCGATTCAAACTGGTTCAGGCGACAGCCAAGGGTTTTGAGGTAGAAGCTTTTCACGCTATTTTTTCTCCAATCCATTTCTTTGTGATTCTGGTTTTTGCGTTGCTATCTGCTGGTTTACACTGCTTGTGAGAAGTGCTATAAACGGTGCACTTTGCTGGGTGGAGGAATGAGTGCACGACGTTAAAAAGAAATCCCTCTGTGTTCTGGCGGCGCTGGCGATAGCGGCAGGGTCGGCATCGGCGGCGACAATTGATGCGATTGAATTTCAGGGGCTCACTTCGATGAGCCGTCAGGCTTTTCTCGATAAAATCTCTTCTCGTGAGCTTCAGGAGTTTAATCCAGAAGCGCTTTCTCAGGATATTAAGTCTTTGTATTCTTTAGGATATTTTGACGATATTACGGTAAAAGCCGAAGTCATTAACGGCAAATTTACGTTGGTTTTCCAATTTGTTGAGCGGCCAAAAATAGCAAGCTTCGCGGTTGAGGGCAACGATCTTCTGACAACGGATAAGATTAACGAAGTGATTGTGGTCAAGCCGGGGACGATTTATAGTCCAGATGAGGTTACTCGTATCCGCGCAACTCTGCGTCAGATGTACGACGACAAAGGTGTGCAGGATGTGGTGATTACGGAGCAGTCTACGTTTGACGAGCGTTCGCGGAGTTACCACTTGGTGATGAAGGTGGAAGAGGGGAAAAAGGCTTGGATCGAAGATGTCGTTTTTGATGGTGCTACGGCGTTTAAGCGGAGTGCTTTTTATAAGGTAATGGAGTTGCGTGAAAAGCGGTGGTATTCGTGGATCACTGATCGTGGGATTTTTGCCAAAAATAAGGCGGAAATTGATGCGAAGCGGATTGAGCAGCTCTACTTTGATCATGGTTACTTGGAAGTTTCGGTACAAAAGCCCGTTTTTGAGCTACAGGAAAATGGTAATTATATTGTCCGGTATGTGATCAACGAAGGGCCGCAGTATACGGTTACGACGATTGGCTTTCGTGGCGTAGGGGACTTGGCGGATGAAGGGAAGCTTCGTGCGGCGGTGCCTCAGGCAGAGGGCGAAATTTTTAGTTCGGCGAAGGTGACGAAGGGGATAGAAAATCTCACGCGTTTGTTTGCCGATCTTGGGTATGCCGATGCGTATGTCCGTCCGGTGGATGATATCAATCAGGCTCGTCGCGAAGTGGCGCTGGTGTTTGATGTCAGAACGGGCGATCCGTACACGATCGGTGTGGTGAGTGTTACGGGGAACGAAAAGACGCGCGATAAGGTTATTCGCCGTCAGATGCGTTTATTGGAAGGGAGTCAGTACAGTGCTTCCGCTATCGACCGTTCCAAGCGTGACTTAACGAATCTAAACTTTTTTGAAGATGTCCGGATACTGGAGCGCAAGGGTGCGCCGCAAGAGATGGATGTAACGGTTGATGTTACCGAAAAGCCAACAGGGCTTTTTTCTATTGGCGCGGGGTATAGTTCCGTCGATCACTTGGTGGGTACGCTGAGTGTGACACAGGGGAATTTGTTTGGACGTGGCCAGTATATCAAGGCGAATGTCGAAGCGGGGAGCAAGAAAGCACTCTATTCGGTGACGTTTGCCGATCCTTTCATTTTTGATAGTAAAGTAAGTTTTTCAACCTCGATTTATAATCAAGTCCGTGAATACGATTACTATGATGATGAGCGCTGGGGTGTTTCCTTTAACTTTGGTCGTCATCTTTTTGAAGAAGTTCGCGGGAGTATTGGCTACAAATTTGAAGAAATCAATATTACCGAAATAGATTATGATCGTCTTGCGTACTATTCATATATCGAAGGGAAATCGACAACCAGCGCGATTACCCCTTCTTTAAGCCGCAATACGTTTGATAATTATATGGTGCCGACCAAAGGGAATCGCTCACAGGTGTATTTAGAGTGGGCGGGGGATCCTATCGGTGGCGACAATAATTGGTACAAAGCTGGGGTGCTGCATACTACGTACTATCCACTGATAAAGAAATTTGTCGGCGCGGTAAATGTTGAAATGCGCACTCTTGATGCTCATTCGGGTGCAGCAGAAGTGCCGGAATACGAGCGGCTGTACTTGGGCGGAATCAATTCGCTCCGTGGGTATCGTTATGACGAAGTGGGGCCACGAAACGCTATTGGCAAGGCTACTGGCGGGTATTCGAGCACGCTGGCGAATTTTGAACTGCTCTATCCTGTGAATGAAGATGGAACACTCCGTTTAGTGGCTTTTTATGATGTGGGAACATTAAGTGAAGATCCTACACCGCAGTTCGATGGTGTAAAGTCCAGTTATGGTGGCGGGGTGCGTTGGGTAAGTCCGATGGGGCCTTTACGCCTTGAGTGGGGGAAAAAGATTTCTCCTGAGCCGGGGACGGCGACTTCTCGTTGGGACTTTACTATTGGTTCAATGTTTTAATCATAAAATTTAACTCTGTCGGAGGATATTGTATGAAGATTGCGAAATCGCTTTTGTGTGCTGCGGCACTCACTACTTTAGTTGCGAATATGGCTCCGGCTCAGGCAAGTAATAATTGCCAATTGGGTTTTGTGGATGTACAGCGTGCGATTGATATTTCGAAATCAGGGAAGTTTGCGGTACAAAAGGTTCGTCAGGATTTTGAAGAGAAGCGTCAACTGATTGAGCAGCGCAAGCGAGATCTTGCCAAGATGAAGGAAACGCTCGACCGCGTCAACCCTACGCAGAGCGAGCAAGAGCGTCAGCGGATGCAAGATGATTATAATCGTCAAGTTCGCGATCTCAAACAGTTTATTGAAAACTCGAATGTCGAATTGGAAAATCAGGAACGGGCGTACACGAATCAGATTATTACTGAACTCAGTACGTTGATTCAGGATTATGGTCAGAAAAATAACTACTGCTTTATCTATGAATTAAAAACCAGTGGCATTATTTATGGTGCCAAAGATCGCGATATGACTGACACGATTGTCAATATGTATGATGAGATGAAAGCGAAAGAAGGTTTGGGTCGGTGAAATCTACCCTGATCGAGTTAGCACATTATGTCGGTGGTGTGCTGCATGGTGACGATGCGCCTATTTCTGGTGTTCGGGAGATTCAGCATGCAGTGCAGGGCGACTTAGCGTTCATTTCCAATGCAAAATACCAAAAATATCTTACTTCAACGCATGCTTCCGGGGTGTTGGTGTCGCAGGTCGACCCGAATGCCGCGGTTTCGCAAATCGTGGTGCCGAATCCCTACTTCGCGTTTGCGCGCGCGCTGGGGCATTTTTTTCCGGCAGTTCATCCGCAAGCGTTGGCTCCGTCATGGGTGCACCCTGAGGCTGTTGTTGATCAAAGTGTCACGCTTCATGGTGCTTTTGTTGATGCCGGTGCCACTATTGGTGCGGGGAGCTATCTCTACCCAGGTGTGTATGTGGGGATGGGGGCGTCTGTCGGTGTGAATTGTGTGCTGTACCCGAACGTTTGTCTTGCTCATGGATGCTCGGTGGGCAATCGTGTCATTGTCCATGCGGGGGCGGTGATTGGTTCGGATGGTTTTGGTTATGCCACCAATGCCGGAGTGCACCATAAGATCCCTCAGGTAGGGGTTGTGGTGGTGGAAGATGATGTGGAAATCGGTGCGAATACAACGATAGATCGTGCGGCGTTGGGTACGACACGCATCGGTAATGGGTCGAAAATCGATAACTTGGTGCAGGTTGGGCATAATGTAACGCTGGGTCAAGGGTGTATTTTGGCGGCACATGTTGGTCTTTCGGGGTCGGTAACGCTTGGGAATTATGTGGTGATGGGTGGTCAGTCGGCGACGGCGGGGCATTTGACGATTACCGACCGAGTGATTATCGCTGGTCGCGGTGGCGCAACGCGCAACATTGATAAACCTGGAACCTACGCGGGATTTCCTCTAAAACCGCATAAAGAATGGCAAAAAGAGGTGGTGGAGTTGCGCAATCTAAGCGAGCTGCGTCGCCGTATTGCTGCCCTTGAGGCGCAGATAAACTCTTTGGTAAAGGACGATGAATGATGAATATAACCGAAATCATGCGCTACTTACCGCACCGCTACCCTTTCTTGCTGGTCGATAGAATTCTGGAGCTTGATGAGATGCATGTGCTGGCACGCAAAAACGTTACCATCAACGAACAGTTTTTTCAGGGGCATTTCCCTGGAGTTCCGATCATGCCTGGGGTTTTAATTATTGAAGCAATGGCGCAGGCGGGTGGTGTGTTGGCCATTAAAACACTCGAAAATGAAGGTGTCGATATTCGGGGCAAGCTTATCTACTTTATGACGATCGATAATGCTAAATTCCGCCGTCCGGTTGTGCCGGGTGACACCTTAACGTTTCGTATTACGATGGAGAATCGCAAACGCAATATTATGAAGCAGCGCGGCGAGGCGTACGTTGATGATGTGTTGGTGTGTGAAGCGGAATTTAAAGCAATGGTACAGGAAAGCCCCACGCAAGGATAACTATGAATATTCATTCAACTGCTATAGTCTCTCCGCAAGCAACGCTCGGTGATGTGGTTATCGGGCCGTATTGTGTTATTGGTGATCATGTAACTATCGGTGATGGTACGGTGTTGCACTCACACGTCGTCGTGAAAGGGCATACGACTATTGGTCGGGAAAACGAATTTTTCAGCTTCTCTTCGATTGGCGAAATTCCACAAGATTTGAAGTACCGCAATGAACCGACAACGCTGACTATTGGCAATAATAATAAAATCCGTGAGTTTGTTACGATGAATACCGGCACGGTTGGCGGTGGCGGGACGACGTCTCTGGGTGATAATAACCTGCTGATGGCCTATGTGCATGTTGCACACGATTGCCTGATTGGGAACGATAACGTGCTCGCCAATGGTGTGACGTTTGCTGGACATGTCATTGTTCATGACCGTACGGTGGTTGGTGGACTGTGCGCTATCCACCAATTTGTGACGCTTGGCGAAGGGTGTATGATCGGTGGTGGCTCGATGGTGGCACAGGATATTCTGCCGTTTATTATTGCGCAGGGTGATCGTGCTGGAGCCGTGACGATAAACACAGTAGGGCTGGAGCGCCGTGGTTATGATAAAAAGGAAATTGAGCTTGCAAAAAAAGGGTTTCGAATAATTTTCCGTTCTGGAAAGTCACGTGAAGAAGCGATAGAAGATTTATTGGCGCTTGATAACACATCCTATGTTATTCAGAAAATGGTTCACTTTTACCGTTCATCAGAAAGAGGGCTGGCTCGTTGCCGGAAAAAAGAGTAGGAATTATCTGCGGATTTGGCGATTTTCCTTCGATTGTGGTTCGTCAATATCAGAAAAATGGCTATCAGGTATTTGCCGTTGTTCTGGAGGGTGAAAATCATATTGGGGTAGCGGCGGACGCGAATGTGGCGCAGGTTGTTCCTATCGAAAAAGTGGGTCGTGTTATCCGCTTTTTTCGTTCGCATCACGTTGAAGAGCTGGTATTCGCAGGAAAAGTTCATAAAAAAGTGGCCTTTGGTAAAGCCATTACCGATTTTACCGCGCTCAGGTTGCTGGGAAAAATGGCCAATTATCGTGATGCAACGATGATGGAAGCGATTATCGCTTTTCTGGAGCAGGAAGGTTTTACGGTAGCAGCACAGACGCGATATTTAGAACCGTTTCTTGCGCCAGCCGGTGAAATCTGTGGTCGGGTGACGGAGGATATTCGCCATGAGATTGCCTATGGCTACCAAATGGCACGTATGATGGCCGATCACGAAATCGGTCAGACGGTTGTGGTGCGCAAAGGATCGGTCGTCGCTGTGGAAGCGCTGGAAGGAACCGATGCCACTATCGAGCGCGCTGGGACATTAGTTGCGGGTACCATAGTGGTGAAAGCGGAGCGCCCGAAACAGGATAACCGCTTTGATACGCCAGCGATTGGTATTACGACGGTGCAAAAGGCTATTGATGCGCGGTGCCGCGCGATTGGTGTGGAAGCAGGAAAGATTTTTTTATTGCAACGCCCTGAAATAGAGGCGTTGGCTCGTAAACATAAACTGGTACTGTATGGATATACTCCATGAAATTTGAGGACAAAATCGCGCGGCTGGAAGCGCTCTCTTTGCAAATGGAGCAGGGGGAAATTCCGCTTGAAGAATCGCTGACGCTGTACGAAGAAGGGATGCGTCTGCTGAACGAATGCGAAGCGCAGTTGCAGGACGCCCAAGGGAAAATTCAATTGATTAAAGATGGTCGCGCGCAAGCCTATACTCCACCACATACTTCAGATGAGGGGCGGTAATGGACATTTTTCGTCGGGTTTTGCAAAGGTATCTTCCGCACATAGACCAACGGCTGATGGAGTTGATCCCGGCTGATGATCTTCCCGAGGGGAACGTCCACCGTGCGATGCGCTATAGTGTCAGCGCTGGCGGAAAGCGGTTGCGCCCTTTTCTGACGATTATGGGTGGAAATGTTATTGGCGATTGTTCGCCGGAGGCACTACTTGACATCGGGTGTGCCGTCGAACTTATTCATACCTACAGTCTGATTCATGACGATCTTCCGGCATTGGACAATGACGACCTGCGTCGTGGGAAGCCGACGAACCACAAAGTGTTTGGCGAAGCGATGGCGATTTTGGCGGGCGATGGGTTGCTCAATCAGGCGTTTCAGGTGTTGACGCGTGTAGCATTGCCACCGGAACGACTCTTAGAAATTATCCGGATTATCGCCGATGGTGCTGGGACAACTGGTATGATCGGCGGTCAAGTAGTCGATATCGAATCCGAAGGGAAGCGGATTGGCGCTGATTTACTGCGCTACATGCATGAAATGAAGACGGGTAAGCTGATTCGTGCTGCGTTCCTTGCTGGCGCGGTGGCCGCTGGTGCGAGTGAAAGCGAACGGCTGCAACTCGATAGATATGCCTACAATATTGGCCTCGCGTTTCAGATTGCCGACGATATTCTTGATATTGAAGGCGATCCGATAAAGCTTGGGAAGCCAATTGGTTCAGATCAGCATAATGCAAAATCTACGTGGCCATCACTCTTAGGGTTGGAAGCTTCACGCCAAACCGCGCGCGCGTTGGTTGAAGAAGCGGTAGGAATTCTTGAAACATTCAAACCATCTGATAGTACGGCAGCCCTGCAAGGGTTAGCGCAGTACGTTATCAGCCGTGAGACCTAACGCTATGAAAATTCTTGCCGAAATCAATGGCCCAGAAGATATCCAACGCTTGAATAGTGCGGAGTTAAAACAACTTGCCACCGAAGTCCGCAATTATATTGTCGATGTGACATCTCAAGTTGGCGGCCACGTTGCCAGTAATTTAGGGGTGGTTGATCTGACGCTGGCACTGCATAAAGTTTTTACTTCGCCACAAGATAAGATCATTTGGGATGTCGGGCACCAGTGCTATCCGCACAAAATCGTTACGGGTCGTCGCGATGCGTTCCCGACCATCCGACAGTTCGGTGGTTTGAGTGGTTTCCCGAAGCGGCATGAAAGTGTGCACGATCATTTGGATTCAGGGCATTCGAGCACGTCGATCTCGGCGGCGCTCGGGATGAGTGTGGCAAATCATCTTCAGGGGATACCCGGAAAAGTGATTGCGGTAATTGGTGATGGCTCTATGTCGGCTGGCATGGCGTTTGAGGGATTAAACAACGCAGGGCATCTGGATCGCGATCTCATTGTTATTTTGAATGATAATGAAATGAGCATTTCGGAAAATGTTGGAGCGTTGTCGAGCTACTTTTCGAAAATCATCAGTGGCAAAACCTACAATCGGATGCGCCGCGATATTGAAATAATTCTGGGGAATCTGCCGCGTGGCGAGCGGTTGATTAAAGCCGCGCGCAAGGTCGAAGAGGGTATTAAAGGGTTTTTAACGCCCGGTATTCTCTTTGAAGAGTTGAACTTTAAGTATTACGGTCCAGTTGACGGGCACGATATTGATACGATGGTTGAGTTTTTAAATAATTTGAAGACCCTTGACGGGCCGATCCTGCTCCATTTGATTACCCGCAAAGGGAAGGGGTATGCGCCGGCAGAAAATAACCCTTCGGCCTTTCACGGCTGTGGCCCGTATAACCGTGAAACGGGCGAAATTATGAAGTCGAGCGGTACGCCTTCATACACCGCGGTAGCTGGGGATACGCTGACGGAAATGGCGCAACATGATGGCCGCATTGCTGCTATTACCGCGGCAATGCCAGATGGGACGGGGCTCAATCCTTTTCGCGAAGCGCACCCCAGCCGTTTTTTTGATGTTGGTATTGCGGAACAGCATGCAGTGACGTTTGCGGCTGGTTTGGCGCTCAGTGGCATTCGCCCGTACGTGTTTTTGTACTCAACATTCTTGCAGCGGGCATACGATCAACTTTTGCACGATGTCTGTATCCAGAATCTTCCGGTCGTGTTTTGCATCGACCGTGCAGGAATCGTTGGGAATGATGGCGAAACGCATAATGGAACCTTTGATATTTCATTCCTCCGCTCCGTGCCGAATTTGACTCTCTGGTCGCCACGTGATGAAGAAGAGTTGCGCCAAATGATGTTGGCCTCGGTCGAATGGAATGGTCCGCTGGCAATCCGCTATCCACGTGGCAATGGTGTGGGGGCGAAAGAACGTCCGATGGTAAGCGACTTTAGTAAGTGGGAAATAGTAGTCGAAGGGTATCAATCGGTTGCCGTTATTGCTACTGGGCATATGGTTCCGATTGCTGAGGCGGTCTGCGACAAGCTTGGTGTCACGCTGATCAGCGCGCGTTGTGTGAAGCCGCTCGACGTTACTACCCTGGAAAATCTGTGCGGGGCGCATGCCCATCTTGTGAGCATGGAAGAGAATGTTCTGGCGGGCGGCTTTGGCAGTTCGCTTGCCGAATATATCACCACGCGCAGTGAAGTTGGGCCGCGGCTGCACATTATGGCATTGCCAGATCGATTTATTGAACACGGCGATCAGCCGACACTGCGAGCGCGTCTTGGCCTTGACGGAGCGTCGCTCACAACATTACTCCAAAGGATTCTCCATGAGTCATAGAACACAGAAAATCGGTGCCGTTATTCAGCAAGAGCTTTCAATGATTTTACAACGCGAAATGTCGCATAAGTGTGGCCTTGTCAACATTAACCGAGTTGATGTTTCGCCCGATCTCGCGAATGCCAAAGTCATGTATGGCCATTTTGGTACGCCGGAAGAAAAAGTGGAATTTGAAGCCTTCATCGAGCGGGCTTTGCGTTCACTGCAACATATGTTGACGCAATCGCTCCGTTCTATGCGTCGCGTACCCCGTTTAACATTCGTGCACGACACCAGCACGGAGTACAGTTTTAAAATTTCTCAAATGTTAGATGAGTTAAAGAGCGAAAAAAAGGGGGAGTAATGTCGGTTGTGCTGTATGACGAGCGGCCTCAGATATTTGAAGCTCTGGCATCCTGTAAAACTCCCGTGGTCATTTCTCACGTCAGTCCTGATGGTGATACACTTGGGTGCGGCATTGCGCTGTACCACCGCCTCAAACGGTTGGGGAAGTCGGTACAGCTTTTATGCGGCGATACCATCCCTCCTGAATACCTTTTTTTGCCGCACGCGGGTGAGTATCGGCAGCACATTACTGCAGGATATGATTTGGTAATTTGCGTCGATTCATCGTCGGCTGATCGCTTTGCGCCGTTTTTGGAAGAGGTCACGGTACCTATTATCAATATCGATCACCATATTACGAATTCCGGTTTTGGTACGTGGCGCTATGTGATAGGCGAAGCGCCAGCCACGGCTATCCTGATGTATGACATGTTGCGGTCGATGGGTGCTATTGATTACGAAGAAGCCTATGCGCTCTACACGGCACTCTTTACCGATACAGGTGGGTTTCGCTATTCATCATCGAATGCTGAAAGTCACCGTGTGGCGGCGGAGTTGCTGGAATTTGGCATCGACCCGTGGAGTGTGACGATGGAGATTTACGAGTCGATTCCCTGGCAAAAAGTGCAGCTCTATCGCCGTTGTCTGGCGAGTATTGAGCGACATAAAGGAGGAAAAGTCGCGACGATGTATATCACCGCGCAAGATCTTCTGGAGTGTCAGGCGACTCCTGCTGATACGGATGGGTTTATCAATTATGCCCGTTCGATTCAGGGGGTTGAGGTGGCAATGTTTGTGCGTGAAGACCGCGTCGGTTGTCATAAAGTTTCTTTCCGCTCTAAAGGGCTGTATGATGTTTCAGAATTGTGCGCTCGCTTTGGCGGGGGCGGACATAAAAATGCTGGTGGCTTTACGCTGGAGGCCGGCGACACTCAGGCTATCTTGCAGCAAGTATTGGCCTGCATCGATGTCTGATGCGATTTTTGCTATCGATAAACCGGTAGGGGTGACGAGCCACGATGTTGTAGCCAAAATGAGGCGCCTGCTTGGACAGCGCAAAGTTGGTCATGCTGGGACATTAGATCCTTTTGCTGAAGGGGTTTTGATTGTGTTAGCGGGCGATATGACCAAACTGGCACCATATCTTGATCATCAACGGAAGCGCTACCGAGCAACGCTGGCACTAGGAACACAAATGGACACGGGGGACTGCGAAGGGGATACGATAGCGACAGCGCCCGTACTACCGTTTGACGCAGCTCAACTCCGTCAGATTGAAGGAGTGTTCACGGGGACGATTACCCTGCGTGTGCCGCGCTATAGTGCGGTAAAAATCGGTGGCAAAAAAGGGTATGAATTAGCTCGCCAGGGGGTGACGTGTGAAATGCCACTTCGCGAAAACACTATCCATGCTATTTCCCTTGAAATACTCAATGAGCATACACTTTGCCTTGATGTTACCGTGAGTGGTGGCACGTACGTTCGTGCGCTTGGGGAAGCCGTGGCAGCGGCACTTGGCACGGTTGGTCACTTGACAACGTTAGCGCGATTAGAGTGCTGCGGTGTTTGTCGTGAAGAGTGCCATACGCTGGAAACTCTCACGAGGGATGGGGCGAGCACGATTTCGCTTTCACGGCTGCTGGGAGGATATCCCGCGTTCCAAGCAACACCATCGCAAGCGGAGTGGTTGCGCAACGGGCAGATTCCACGTGACGAACCCCTTGCTGTCGCGCCAGATCAAGACGGTTTCGTGGTGGTCTACAATGAAACTGGGGCTTTGATTTCCATTATTGATTGGGGTGCACAGAAAATTGCACGAAATTTTAGTGGTGTGGTACGATAGCATTTCGCACACATGCTTTTTTGCATACAGTTTTTTACTGACATATGACCCTGTGCAGACAGGTTCCAAGAATGTATCAATGAGGTGATGAAACATGTTACTCCAACAGGCTGCGGAGCAGACGAATTTGAACAGTGAAGAGATTCGGGCGCTGGAAAAACTCCTCAAGCGGGTCAAAGACAAGTATCAGAATGTGATAAGTACTATCATCATCTACGGAACAACGCTGCGCCAAGGGGCTGATGTGAAGCGGAAAGATCTTAACGTGCTCATCATCATGGGTCATAAAGATACGGATTTGGCACGCAAAATTTCTGAAATTGCCGAAAATATTGATAAAAAAGTGACGCTTGATCCGAAAGTTATTTCACTGGAAGAATACTGTACCGAAGCGCAATACGAAACGAGCTTCTACAATAAAGTGACTCAAGAAGGAATTGAAGTCTATAAAAACGCGGCCTTAGCCAGTTAATGGTATAAGATAGAGCGTATGGCAGGACGGATAGTCGCCGGTGAAGCAATTCACGGGAGGAAAGTCCGGGCACCACAGAGCAGGGTGGTTCGTAACGCGAACCGGGGGTAACCCTAGTGCAAGTGCAACAGAGAGTAAACCGCCAGCCCTTCGGGATGCTGGTAAGGGTGAAAGGGTGGTGTAAGAGACCACCGGCTCCATTGGTGACAGTGGAGGCCAGGTAAACCACACTCGGTGCAAGACCATATAGGAAGATATATGAAGCTGCTCGCTTCGTCTTCGGGTGGGTCGCTCGAGCTACCAGGCGACTGGTAGCCTAGATAAATGACTATCGCCTCGCAAGAGGTACAGAACCCGGCTTACAGTCCTGCCATTTTTTTATCTGTTTGGAGAATTCAGGAGCGTGAAGTGAAAGTTACGGTTATATCCAATACTCCCATCGGTGGAGCGAATTACCGGCTTGAGGTGGCAGTTTCAGGCGATTGTGTGCCACTGCCCGGTCAGTTTTGCATGCTGCAGGCCAATGTTTCCGGTTTTGATCCTCTCTTAAAGCGTCCGATTTCGATTGCTGACTTTTCCGTTGGTCGGATGAGTTTTGCGTATAAAGTGGTTGGCCGTGGTACGCAGATTATGACGACGTTTCAACCTGGCCACACGATAGATATTCTCGGGCCACTCGGGACGGGTTTTACGCTGCACGCTGAACCGGCAGTGCTCATTGGTGGTGGCGTTGGCATTGCGCCGCTCTTGCTGTTGGCGCGTCGTCTGATTGAACAAGGAACCCCTGTGACGGTTTTACTCGGTGCCGCGATTGAAGCTGACGTAGTGCTTCGTCAAGAGTTTGCCGCGTTGCCGATAGATCTGCGTGTGGCAACGCTTGATGGTTCGGCTGGTACGCAAGGGTTTGTTACCGGTTTGATTGCCGACCAAGAGTTGGCAGGAAAAGCGGTATACTGCTGTGGGCCAGATCCTATGTTGCGGGCAATTGCCCCTATGGCACATCAGCATGGAGCCGCTTTTTGCGAGCTTTCGCTCGAAGCGCATATGGCGTGCGGCATTGGTGTCTGCCTCGGGTGTGTTGTCGATACATTTGATGCCGAAAATACCGTCAGCCGTCAGCGTGTGTGCAAAGACGGGCCGGTATTTTCGTCCGAAGTGTTAGGCTATCATTTGCAGGGAGTTGGCTCGGTTCAATGATTATTTCTCTTTTTTTTCTTATTGCGGGTTTCTTTCTGCTTACCTACGGTGCCGACTATTTAGTGCGGGGAGGCAGTGCGTTAGCGGTTTCGGCTGGTATTCGCCCAATGGTGATTGGCTTAACTGTCGTCGCGTTTGGTACGAGTATGCCGGAAGCAGTCGTGACGATATTAGGGGTTATTCAAGGGGCGAACGATATCGCGCTTGGTAATATCGTTGGTTCTAACATCGCTAATATTGCGTTAGTATTGGGTGTCGCTGCGGTTATCCGCTCGTTACCGCTCGAAAGCGGTGTGTTACGTGCAGAAATCCCAATGGTAATTGTTGCCTCGGTCGCTTTCTGGTTGATGGGATTGAATGGGATGATCACTCTGGTAGATGGTCTGATTCTGCTCGCGGGGTTTGCCGGGTTTCTCTGGTTTTGCTTTCATAATCCGCAGTCAGTTGAAGAAGACGAAATTGTCCAGCAAGGGGCATTGTCGAAACAAAAGCGGTGGCTGTTTCTTGTGGGCGGCGTGCTTGGTTTGACAATAGGAGCACAAGTATTAGTTACGGGTGCTTCCGATCTAGCGCGTATGGCGGGGGTGAGTGAAGTCGTCATCGGCGCGACAGTCGTCGCAATAGGCACAAGCCTTCCTGAGTTGGTGACAAGCGCCGTCGCGGCGTGGAAAGGGAAGGTTGAAATTGGTGTCGGAAACGTGCTGGGGAGCAATATTTTTAATCTTGCGATTATAGGCGGCGTGACACTGGTTCAACCGGTTCAAGTTCCATCTTCTGTGGTGGCCTTTGATATTCCTATCATGGTCGGTTTTGCCTTGTTGCTCTATCCGATAGCGCGTCGCAAGCTCGACATTGGCCGTGGTGAAGGGCTGATTCTTCTCGCTGGATATATTTGGTACGTTACGTTTCTATTTTTATAATATGCAGGAGTTTTTTTATGATTCATGCGATGCGAAATGCCGGAAAGCCGGTCAAGATTGTTTTATGGCTTGTTGTCGTCACGTTTGTTGCGTCAATTTTTGTTGTCTGGGGTATTCAAGGCGGTAGCCAAGGGACGGCATCGTACGTGGTGCGAGTCAATGATACGGAAATCGGCCCGAATGATTTTAATCGTGCGTATAGCTCGGTGGCGGATTCGCTCAGTTCTTTGCTTGATCCTCAGAGTAATCCGCAGGCACGTCAACAGATTCGTGAGATTGTTATCAGTAATCTTATCAATCGTGCTTTGTTGTTGCAGGAAGCCAAAAAAAGCGGAATTCGCGTGAGTGACCAGGAACTACTGGCCAGTATTGCGGGCATTTCGGCATTTCAGGTTGATGGGAAGTTTGATGCAGAGCAGTACAAACAAGTGCTCAGTGCGAACCGATTGGTTCCGACCAAGTTTGAGGATTCGCAACGTGAAGCGCTTCTGGTAGAAAAAATGGAGCGTCGCATCATGGCTTCCCTCGTGGTGGGCGAAGACGATTTGCAACGTGAATATCAATGGCAGTATGGGAAAGTCGGCTTTGATTACCTGTTTATTGCTCCTGACCAATTCAAAGATCAGGTGGATCTCAGTGAGGATAAGGTACGTCAGTACTTTGATAACAACCAAGAGCAGTACCGCACACGTGAAAGTGCTGCAATCAGCTATGTTTCGGTTCCTTTTACTGATGACCTGGAATCGCAAAGGGCGGCTGCTGAAACACTCAATCAGCTGAAAGCGCAAATTGGTAGCGGTGGCGACTTTGAGTTTATGGCGAAGCAAACGGGTGGTGAGTTTGTTAAGACGGGAATTTTTGAAACCGTCAATCCGCCGGATGATATTGCATCCGAAGGGGTATTGCTGAAAGAGTTAAGCCTCATGCAAAACGGCGATTATTCAAGCGTTATTCGTGGAACGGATCGTGCTTTCCTTGTCCGTAAAGATGAAAGTTACCCCGCCGCTATTGTCCCTTTTGAGGAAGTCCGTGATCAAGTTGTCGAAGACTTTACCGCTCAGGAAATTCAGCGGATTGCCGCTGTTCGTGCCGAAGAGTACGCGAATAAAGAGCTGAGTGAAATTGCCCGCTTGACGGGTGCCGCTATCGATTCTTCTGAGCCAGCTCCATACAACAGTGCCGAAGCCGGTATGTTTTTTGGCGAAGAGGTTATGCGAAAAATATTTGAAGCAACCCCTGGCCAGACGCTCGGGCCAGTATCGGTCATTGGCGTGCCGGTTTTCTTGCAGGTTACGCAGAAAATTGATCCAGATATGACGGCATTTGATGAGAAAAAAGAAGAGCTGCGTCAGTATCTTGCGCGTAAAAAAGGGAGTGAATATCTGGCAAAATGGCTTGAAGAGCGTCGGATGAATGCCAAGATTGATGTCAATCGTGCGCTCTTTATCGATTAACGGAGCAATATGATGAAAAAACTCCTGCTGGTGGACGGAAGTTCATTTATTTATAAAGCCTTCTACGGGCTGATGCGCTTGTCAACACGGCAGGGGTTTCCGACACATGCTATTTACGGTTTTCGCAATATTTTAGAAAAATGCGTTGCAACCCTACAACCAGATGCGGTGCTGGTAGTATTCGATACGCCAGCACCTACCTTTCGCCACGAACTGTACGCCGAGTATAAAGCGAACCGTCAGAAGGCTCCGGAAGATCTCGTCGTGCAAATTCCCCACATTAAAAAGATGGTACCTGCGCTCGGCTATGCGTTGCTGGAAAAAGATGGTTTTGAGGCTGATGATTTGCTCGGTACTATTGCCGTTCATCGCCAACAATGGGGCTATGATGTTGTTGTTATTGCCACTTCGGATAAAGACTTAGGACAGGTTGTCAGCCATGGCGTGCACCTGTACGATACGTCAAAAGAGAAGTTGCTCAATGCGGATGGCGTAACGGAAAAGATGGGTGTTCCACCGGAACGGGTACGCGATTTGCTGGCGCTGATGGGTGATAGTTCAGATAACGTTCCCGGTGTTCCCGGAATCGGGCCGAAAACAGCGTTAAAACTCCTGAGCGAGTATCATACGCTCGACAATCTGCTGGATCATGCGGATACGGTCAAAGGGGCAGTTGGTGAAAAGCTGCGCCATTCGCGCGAGTTGGCACACGTATCACGTGAGCTGGTGACTATCCAGTGTGATGTGCCGCTGCAGGCCGGCGATGTTCCGATGGCTATTCGTAAGCCGGATGTTGCTGCTTTGCGTGGGCTGTATCAGGAACTTGAATTTCATGCATTGGTTGATGCACTGCCTGCGGAGATACAAAGTGAAGAAAGTCTTTTTGCCCCATCGCACTTGGAAGCAAAGAGTGATGTGTTGAGCCATTACCAGCGGCATATTGTGAGCGATGCGTCGCAGTTTGCGGCGCTGCTGCGTCAGTTAGCGGAAGTGGAGGTGCTTGCGCTTGATACCGAAACGACCAGCACCGATCCGCTGACAGCAGCGTTGGTTGGTGTGAGCCTCGCGGCATCTGACCAGTCGTGGTATCTGCCGTTTGCGCACACTGCACCGGATTCGCAGAACCTGTCACACACCTGCCTTGAGCAATTACTAAAAGCGCTTGATCGCACTTGTCTCACTATTGTCGGACAAAATCTGAAGTTTGACCTGAACGTGTTGCGCACTGCTGAAGTGCCAATCCCCGTTCTGCCACAATACTTTGATACGATGATCGCTTCCTACCTTCTGGATGCCAATCGACGTGCCCACGGGTTAGATCAACTGGCCGCTGAGTTTCTGGGTCATACCATGATTGCTTTTGCCGACGTAGTCGAATCAGGTGAAACGTTTGCCGATGTGCCCATCGATAGCGCAGCCGAATATTCCTGCGAAGACGCCTGTGCAACGCTTGAGCTGCATCGCCATTTTGCTCCACAACTCCACAGTCTTGGCTTACAAAAACTCTTTGACGAGATTGAAATGCCGTTAATGCACGTACTTGCCGAAATGGAACGGGTAGGTATTGCGCTTGATGTTGAGCAGCTGCGATTGACGGGCGATCATTTGAGTCGACGATTGTACGAAATCGAAGAAACCATATTTACCCTTGCCGAAGAGAATTTCAACGTCAATTCGCCCAAGCAAGTGGGAGCAATTTTATTTGAAAAAATGGGGATTCCCCCTAGGAAAAAGACCCGTACCGGATATTCAACTGACGTGAGTGTTTTAGAAGAACTGGCTGGCGAATACGAAATTGTGCGTTATCTGTTACAGCATCGTACGATTAGTAAGTTGCTTGGCACGTATGTAAATACCCTTGGGACGATGGTGAATCCACAAACTGGGCGCATTCATACCTCATTCAATCAAACGATAACGAATACGGGGCGCCTTTCTAGTTCCGACCCGAACCTGCAAAATATCCCGATTCGCACCGCTGAAGGGCGGGAAATCCGCAAAGCGTTTGTGGCCGCACCCGGATATTGCTTTGTCAGTGCCGATTACTCCCAAATTGAGCTGCGCATTGCGGCGCACATGGCGAATGACCCCACAATGATAGCGGCCTTTTGTGACGGGCGCGATATCCATGCCGAAACAGCGGCGCTGATTTTCGGACGCGCGGATGACGAAACGCGTCGCATGGCGAAAGCGGTCAACTTTGGTATTCTGTACGGTATTTCGCCATTTAAACTGGCGGGAGATCTGCATATTTCTCGTGCCGAGGCCAAAGCACTGATTGAAAGCTATTTCTTACGCTACCCCAATGTGCGCGAGTACGTGGCCAGCCAAATTGATTTTGCACGTACGCATGGCTACGTCTCCACGCTCTTTGGACGCAGACGCGAATTGACGGATATTAACAGTCGCAACCGCAATATTGCCGAAGCTGCCGAACGCAACGCGGTGAATATGCCGATTCAGGGGACAGCGGCTGATATTATCAAAATTGCGATGAATACCATTGCGCCAAAACTGCCAGCCTATGGGGCGCGGATGGTATTGCAGATCCACGATGAACTCCTCTTCGAAGTGCCACTGGCCGTCAAGGATGAGGTCGAAAAACTCATCCGTTACGAAATGGAGCACTGCGTAGAGTTTCGCGTACCGCTGACGGTTGATGTGGCGTGTGGTGCCAGTTGGTATGAAGTGTAACGGTTCGCCGATTTTAGGGTTTGTTGTGTAGCTTGCTCAGTACCCTGTCGCAAAGCGTTGCCGGTAATGTAATGACAGAAAGCCGTTCCAGTGACGGCACCATAGCTTCTCGCCCTTCCCAGAACGTGGCGAAAACTTCCCAGCCGTGCACCTTGAAATCTGCCTCGCGGCACACCTGAGCCGCACCTTCGCGTGAAAAATAATCCGCATTGCCATACTGATGATCATACGCTGCGTAGGGAAATGGGATAAATAGTGTGGGAACTTTCGCTGCCATCAACTCAAATGCAGAGCTAGCACCACTGCGTGCCAGAGCGCCGCATGCAGTGGCCATGAGTTCCTGAATGTCATCACGAAATGCGAATGGGTGATAGTTGTGCGGAATTGTTTGGTAGCGCGCCATAATCTCTTGCATGTAGGGTTCGTAGTTGCGCCCACCTACCTGATGGTAGATGGGGACACCGGTATGTTCAATAAGTTGTGGTAACGAGTGTGCCACAAAGGTATTCAGGCTGATACTCCCCTGTGACCCTCCCAGAATAAGCAGGTGTTGCCGCTCACTCCATGGGCGCAATGGTGGTGTTTGGCGCAGAGGCAAACCGACGGTTTCGCCAAGATTCCCAAAAGCACTAAAGGTAGCGGTAGCGATCTTCGCAAGCAATGTGTTGGTTAAACCGGTCACACTGTTTTGCTCATGGAGAAAAAGGGGGATACGTTGAGTTGCACCAGCCAATAGCGCTGCCGCGCTGGCATATCCGCCAAAACCGATCACCGCATCCGGTTTGATGGAGCGGTAGAGAGTCCGCAGCGTGACAACTCCTGCTGCGAGCTGGCGCAATGCCGTGATGCGTTGACCGATCGACTTGCCGAGGACGCCACTGAGTTCGAGCAGCGTATGCTGCGGGGTGAAGTTTTGAATCAGTTGCGCTTCGATCCCTTGCGTGGCACCAATGTAATAAGTTTCAATCCCGCGCGCGGTAAACTCTTGCAGCGTGCTCATGGCGGGGTAGAAATGGCCGCCGGTGCCGCCGCCACTGATGATGATTTTCATAGGAGTCCTTTCGAAAATATCCGCTTCAAGTACTGTCCCGTATACGACTGTTCGCACTGTGCCAGCCCTTCCGGCACCCCACTGTAGAGGAGTTTTCCGCCACCGCCGCCCCCTTCAGGGCCAAGGTCGATAATGTGGTCGGCACATTTGATGACATCAAGGTTGTGCTCAATTACGACCACAGTATTTCCGGCATCGACGAGCTTATTCAGCACTACAAGCAGTTGCGCGATGTCATGGAAATGGAGTCCGGTGGTTGGTTCGTCCAGAATGTAAACGGTGTCGCCTGAGGTGCGGCGTGAGAGTTCTTTGGAGAGTTTAACCCGTTGCGCTTCGCCACCGGAAAGGGTGGTTGCCGCCTGACCCAGCCGGATATAACCAAGACCGACGTCGCGCACGGTTTGCAGTTTATGTTGTATTTTCGGGATATTTTCAAAAAATTCCCACGCCATGTTGATGGTCATGTCCAGTACATCGGCGATGGTTTTTCCTTTATAGGTTACTTCAAGTGTATCGCGGTTGAACCGCTTGCCGTGACAGGTTTCGCAGGTCACGTAGAGGTCAGGCAGAAAGTGCATTTCAATTTTAATCGTGCCATCTCCCTGACATGCTTCGCACCGTCCCCCTTTGACGTTAAACGAAAAGCGCCCCGGCTTGTAGCCGCGCTTTTTGGATTCAGGCGAACTGGCGAACAAATCACGTATTTCAGTAAATACACCGGTATAGGTTGCGGGATTGGAACGCGGTGTGCGGCCAATGGGAGTTTGATCGATGGCGACAATTTTTTTGATTTTTGCATCATGAATGTCAAGCGTGTTGAATGGGCAAGGGGCATTGGTGCCATCAACTTCGCTCCGCAGCGAAGCGGCGAGGGCAGGAAGGAGCGTGTCTATGATCAGGGTCGATTTGCCGCTGCCACTCACGCCGGTCACGAGGGTCAATGTGGCGGTTGGTATGGTAATGTCAATGCTGTGCAGGTTGTTGCCGCGCGCACCAGTAAGGGTGATCGCTCCGCTCCCTTTGCGACGATGGGTGGGGAGAGCAATTTCGAGTTCGCGCGAGAGATAGCGTCCGGTCAGGCTGTGCGTGGAAAGAGCGATCTCATCCGGTTTTCCCGCGGCGACTACTTCGCCACCGAGCCGTCCCGCACCTGGCCCCATGTCGATGACGTAATCGGCTTGACGGATGGTGTCTTCATCGTGTTCAACGACTAAGACGCTATTGCCGTTGTCGCGTAACCCTTTCAAGGTGGCAATCAGTTTATCGTTATCGCGTTGGTGCAGGCCAATACTCGGCTCGTCAAGGATGTATAATACGCCCATCAAACGCGAACCGATTTGTGTCGCTAGGCGTATCCGCTGCGATTCGCCGCCCGAAAGGGTGCTCCCTTTGCGATTCAGCTCCAGGTAGTCGAGGCCAACATCGTCAAGAAACGAAAGCCGTTCGCGCACTTCGCGCAGGACGCGGTCGGCAATATACTGGCGATGGCCTGGCAGTTGCAATTCGCGGGCAAAATGAAGGGCTTGACGTATGGAGAGCGCACAAAAACTGGCGATAGAGATGCCACCGACGCGCACACTTAGTGCTTGCGGATTGAGCCGTTGCCCTTCACAGGCGGGGCACGGTTTTTCGGTCATATATTTCTCGACATACTCTTTGATATAGCCAACTGATGTTTCCTTGTGCAGGTTTTGCAGGTAGCCGATAACCCCTTCAAAACGCATCTGCACAGTACGCCGGAACTTGCCTTTCTCGGGAATCAGCGAGAGTTTATCTGGCGAACCGTACAGGAGAATTTCCTGCTGCTGCCGCTCAAGTTGTCCCCACGGTGTATCAAGATCAATGCGGTAGTGGCGCGACACCCCGTCGAGCGTTTCCCAGAAACGTTGTGAGCTTTTGGTCGCCCATGGGGCAATCGCCCCTTCGCGCACGGAAAGTCGTGTATTGGGAATAATCAGCCGCTCTTCGAGTTCGAGTGACGCGCCAAGGCCGCTACAGTTCGGGCAGGCACCTTCGGGTGCGTTGAAGGAAAACAGACGCGGTTCAAGTTCCGGCATACTGACGTTACAGTCGTGACAGGTGGCGGACTCACTCATGAGAATTTCACGATTGTCATCAGGGAGACTCACAAGTATCAATCCTTCAGAATAGGGGAGCGAAGTTTCGATGCTATCGGTTACGCGCCGCTCAATTCCTTCTTTCACGACGATGCGATCGACGACGATGGCAATATCATGCTTAATGTTTTTTGAAAGCTTCAGCTCCAGCGCCGCATCGATTTCGTAAATTTCGCCATCGATACGGACACGGGCAAATCCTTTTTTCTTAAAGTCTTCTAGGAGTTTACGGAATTCCCCTTTGCGGTGGCGTACCACCGGCGCGAGAATCATCAATTTCGTGCGTGGCGGCAGGCTGCAAATGGTATCGACCATTTGCTGTACGGTTTGCGATACCAACTCTTTGTCGCACGAATGGCAGTGGGCAGTGCCTGCACGGGCATATAAAAGGCGGAGGTAGTCGTAAATTTCGGTAATAGTGGCCACGGTCGATCGTGGATTTCGGCTGATACTTTTCTGTTCTATGCTGATGGCGGGGCTGAGCCCTTCGATAGCATCCACATCGGGTTTATCCATCTGTTCTAAAAACTGTCTGGCATACGCGGAAAGCGATTCGACATAGCGCCGTTGCCCTTCTGCGAAGATGGTATCAAAGGCAAGAGTTGACTTGCCACTTCCGCTGACTCCGGTGATGACGACAAGTTTATCACGGGGAATATCGAGGGAAATGTTTTTCAGATTATGTTCTCTCGCGCCACGAATGGCGATATGGTCGAGTGCCAAGGTACTATACTCCATTCACAAAATAAGTAAGAAATCTGCGCACGATTACTCTGCTGGCCAATCTGCAACCTGTCGGCCAATCTTTTGGTATAACTCCCAATACCATGCCACAAAAGCAGCAACCGTTGGGTCAAGAGGAGTCAGTGACTTCCCTTCGGTGCGGACGTAACGGCTCAGAAAGTGAAGTGCGTCGCGTTTTGGCAGGTAGGTTTCCCACGCGAGTGCGGTGTACACGTGCATATATTGTTGTTTAAGATTGGTTATAGTCGTTTCATTCAGTTGGATGGTGAGGGTCGGTGGTTCTGGTGAAAAATGCAAGACGCTGCTGGCAAAGAGGCAATGAAGGTGAATCAACCCTTCAGAATAATAGGGACGCACTTCTTCTGTTTCCATCCAGCCAATCAGTCCTACGCTGCGACGGATCAGGTCATCAATAACGGCGCTAAGCAGCTCTTGTTCGCTGGTGTCGCTGAAAAAGCTGATGAGCCCACCAGTGGTCGCCTTGAACTCTTCGATATTTTTGAAGTGCCCTGTGGTGTTCATCGTATTTTCTGAATTTTCATCGAGCCACAAAATATGACCAAACTCATGTCCAATGGTAGAGATGTCATATACCTGATGCCACTGTTCAGGGGTATTCATGAGTTGGCGATGTCGCTTGATGATCTCGTCGCCTAACACTTGACGGCTGATTTGTAGTACGGGTTTGGCGCGTGAACTTGCGAGTACCATATCGGCAAAGGCAAAGATTTTTTTGCCATAAGCGGCGCTGACAACTTCATCATTGGGAACAACTTGGGCGGAAAAAAGGCCGGAAAATCCTGCACCATAGTAGAGTGCGGGTCTGCCAAGGTAGAGTTGTACACGGCGCAAGTTTTCCAGCGTTGCTTGGTAGGCCGAGAGGCTTTGGGGTTGGCCACTTTGGGTATAGAGTGCTTGGAACATGGTTTCGACTTTTTCTGCACGATGGTTGCCATGCTGCAATTGTGGGTTAACGATGCGCACATCCCATTCTGGCGCAACGGCTTTGCGATAGTGGTCTTCATAGTATTCGAGTGGATGTCCGATTTGTATCGGCGCGGTAATCTGCATCCACTTCCGATCCACGTCGGCCCATCGTGCGACGAGTTGGTGGCGTTCCGTTTCTGAAAATGCTTCGATAAGGGCTTTGATATAATTTTTATAGTAGTCTGCTTGATCGAAAATATCGTCATTGTGCAGGCAAAGGGCATCGTGAAGCTCTTCTAAAGCAGCGATGATGGCACCAACCGCAATTGGGAAGGCCTGTACGTATGGCAACACACTCCATGTCTGGGAGTCGTGCTTGCGCAGAACACTGTAGCAACGGTCGGCGATTTCATTTTCATGCCCAAAGTCAAGAAGTTGTTTCGTATGTAACATTTCCATGATGGCGCTTTGATTTCCCTGAAAGTCAGCTTCCAAGGTGCGGTTTACGCCAGTGACAATCGTTTCGTACCAGAGGGGGTACCATTGTGTGAAAGCCAGCCCGACTTCGTGTGCGCCACGCAAAAGAGCGCGGTAAAATGGCGTCAGGAGTTGCTGCTCTTCGACGACAAGCAGGAGCTCACGGTGTTGTTGGAGGTGGTAGGTCGCTGCCCATTGATACGCCAGTTGTTTTGCGGCATCAATGCGTGGTTGATCAAATCCTGCTTGTTTCATCGCTTGTACGAGTGAATCATCGCGTAAATTGGCAATTCGTGTGATAGCTGCCAGTTGGTTTTCAGGAGTAAGTGGCAGGTCAAGCGATTGTAGAAAGCTATCAATCACCAGTTTCTGGTCGCTCTCTTCTCCTTTCAGTATGGCGTAAAATCGATTGTTATGGTGTTCGCGTTGTTCGACAAGCGTATAAAGTTTTTGTAAATCCTGCCAGAATTGGTGCGGCATACCGGCTCCTATGAGAATCATTATGTAGTATGGCAAAGTATGTCACGCAAACTGGAAATCAGGCAAGGGGAATCAGAAATGAAATCTCCCTGAGTCAGAGGTGACTCAGGGAGATTTTGTAGCGTGGCATTACGTTTGCTAGCGGGTACAACTGTTTATCGGGTGTACGGCATCAACTTCTTTGGCTCGTGGCTGTCGTCACCTTTTTGCATGTGTGCAATGGTTTGTTGAAGCTGCATGGCTTGGTTGGCCAACTGTTCAACTATCTGCTGTGAGTGGCTCATTGCTTGATCGGTTGCGATGGATATGCGGCGCACATCTTCCAGCGAAAGGGTGATTTCGGAGCTGACTTCTGATTGTTCTTCCATGGCGCGGGAGATTTGATTCATCTGCGAGGTGGCCGATTCAATAAGGGTCACGATTTCCTGCAACGACTGGCCTGAACTATAGGCGAGTTCAGTCGCGGTGCCGATGACTTCGGTTGTTTCGTCAACTTTTGTCATATTGGCTTGTGCTCCGCGCTGGATTGCTTCAACCGCAGTTGCGACCTCTTTTGTAGCGGTCATAGTTTTTTCCGCGAGTTTACGTACTTCGTCAGCAACAACGGAGAACCCACGTCCCGACTCTCCTGCACGGGCGGCTTCGATAGCCGCATTCAGCGCTAAGAGGTTTGTTTGATCGGCAATGTCGCGGATCAGATTCATGACTTGATTGATGGCCGCTGCTTGTTTTGCGAGTTCGCCCATATTCGCTTTGAGAATCAACGATTCTTCACGCGCATGGGAGATTGAGCCGACCACTTGACGAACCAAGCCTGCTCCTTCTGTGGCTTTCGATTTTGCGCTTTCGGCGGCACTGTAGGTTGAATCGGCCTGACGCGAGACGTTAATGAGCGTTTCGTTCATGACCTCCATCGCTTTGGCGGTTGTTTCGGTCTTTTTCCGTTGCTCTTCCGCTCCCGCACTGGCTTGAGCAATTTCGGTGGAAAGTTGTGCCGAAATGTCATTGACGGTGGTGCTGACTTCTCCCACTTGCTCGGCCGCTTCACGCACGGCGCCGTTGATATTTTCCATCATACGGTTGAGTGCCCGACCGAGAAGGCCGATTTCGTGTTTCTCGCGTGCCGCGAGTTTATCGGCTCTATTTCCGGAGGCGACATTCTGTGCAAAGGTTAGTGCACGTGAGAGTGGGCGGTAAATCATGAGACGGATGATGATAATCACCAAAATGAGCATGCTCATAATGATGGCGGTCAACATCAGCAGTATGCCTTGTACGCTTTCTTCCTGTTGCGCGTCGATGGCATGGCTATTCAACGTGATGCGTAAATAGGCCGCAGTTTCACCAAGATTCCAATTGGTATGGCAGCTAATACATTCTTTTTCTACCGGCATGCTGTAATAGAGGTGCGCTTGTGTTCCTGCACGGCGATAGGCGACGTTGTCGACAAATTTCAGATCAGGGGCAATGCCAATATGGCAATTTGTGCACGTTTGCCCTTTTACCGACTGCAGATGCACTTTACCGGTTTCGCTCTCTTCCATGTCGGTGAGGTGCCAATCCTTACGGTGGTGCATGCCACGGGTCTCTTTGTAGAGTTTTAAATTGGGATTAGAGAAACTCCCATTGATTTTTACGAACGGTATGCCGACGGTTGGTTCGTTGGATAGGTAGTTCATCAGGCCGTGGTTGCGGCCATACATCGCTACCTCATCAATATCACTGACGCGGGTAAAGCTATTGATAACCTGTTGGAAACTGCGTCTTTGCCCTTTAGCAATCGAGTCGGCGGTGTTTTCCTTCAGCATCGAAAGGTAGCTCAGTCCATTTTCGTACAGTCGCTTTTCGGAGAGTTCTTTTTGCCACACCAAAAAAGCGCTGAACGAAGCGGCAAATACAAGAAACGCGCAGATAGAAAGGATAACAATGGAGCGAAAGGTCAATGAATGAAAAAAAGATACCCGTTCAGTCGAGTGGTGCATTATGGCCTCCGTGGGATGATGTCGCGGGTGTCGTCGTAGTTATGGAACATAAAGCGACGTGGGAAGTTTTCTCCAGCGCACCCGACGCAAGGGTGACCCGCCCGTATACAGACGTTGGTGTTGTTATTATAACCAGTAATTAAACAGTCGCTGCGCGTTACCATCCCTTGGCAACCCATCTTGATCAGGCAACCTTGATCGCCAATGTGTTGGGCGAAATGACCCTCTTGAAAGTCAGCATAATTGATGCAGAGTTCGTGTACGGTGCGGCTGAAGAAACGGCGCGGACGGCCGTAGCGATCAAGGTCGGGGAGCTTTTTGTGATGCAAATGATACAGGAGTGTGTACACAAAGTGCTCCGGCTTCATCGGACAACCTGGAAGTAATACGATAGGGGTTGTGATACCGTTTTGATGGGCAAATCGCAACACACTCGCGTTCCCGGTTTCTGTCCCCAACATTTCGGTGACACCACCAAAAGAAGCGCACGTGCCGGCGGCGATACATGCGGCAGCTTTCGGAAGAAGTTGTTTCATCCAATCTTCCATCGTGCGGTGTCCGACCATGCAGGTATGTGGCATGCCAATCGGGATGCCTCCTTCAAAAACGATGACATACGGGATTGATGAATCTGAATGGATAAGTTTTTCGTAAATATCAGTTACTTGTGATCCGGTTGCCAGCGAGATGTCGTGGTGAAAAATCATGTTCGTGAATTTTGTCAAAATATCGACTACCGGTACGGTTTCGACGTCAAGTAGTGAGCAGGAACAGCCGGTACACGATGTGCCATGAATCCAGACAACATTGAGTGGCTTTATGGTGGCGGCATCGGCCGCCAGTAAGTCTTCAAACGTCAGAAATGAGGAGGCTCCAACGGCCGTAATCGCGCCGAATATCCTTTGCATCGCCGTGCGTCGCGTGATTTCCTGAGAAAAATATTGCATAAACAACCCTCCAGCAGTTCAGTGAGCGGTACAATTACAACATCGTTGTGCGCAACATTAATGCACAGAACAGCCGATGCATGGATCAGTGGAACGGACGATACGTGCCAGCTCCATTGGATGATCGGCTTTGGCGACATGTGTCCCTTCGAGCATCTTTTCAACGGGGCCGGGTTTGCCATCCTTATCGCGTGGTGACATGTTCCACGTGGTAGGGACAACCATTTCGTAATTACGAATCAACCCTTGGGCGTCAGTCTCAATCCAATGGCCGAGCGCGCCGCGGGTCGCTTCGGTAAGGCCAAAACCGCGAGCATTGCGGGGGATTGGGTAGTGGTCGAAGGCGCTGGCATCTGGTGTAATCATGGCAAGGTCACGCTCGATCAGTGTTAGATGGTAGTCGGCAAGAATGGCGCGACTCAGGTGGCGTCCCATAACCGATGCGTAGTCGCCAATAGTTAACCCAAGTTGTTGGTTATAGCGGTCGATAATGGCATTGAATTCGGGGTTTTTCCGGCTGAGATAGGTGGTAACAAGTCGAGCCGAAGGGCCGACTTCCAGTGCTTCACCACGATAGCGCGGGGCGCGTATCCAACTATATTTGCCATTTTCGGCTTGTTGTTCGCGATTAAACTCTGCTTGTTTTAGCGGGCGTAACGCCGTTGTTTCTAGAGGACGGAGCGCATTTTGTCCGTTGCCGTTTGGTTGATAGTACGAATAGGTGTGATCCTCTGTGATGTGTGTCAGATCAAGTTCTTCATACTTGCCACCAATCACGACTCCGCCAGGGAAAGCAAATTTTTCCCCGTTTTTGTCAGGATAGTATGGGTATCCAAGGAGGTTGCCGTACCCTTTCCCTTCACGAAAGTAGCCGGGGAACTGTTTGGCAACGGCAACAACGTCAGGGAGGTAGCGGTTGCGGACGAAATAGGTGCACTGTTGCAGCAGCGTGTGGTAGTACGCCAGTTTGTCGATGCTGGGAAGGGTTGTCACACCACCGGCTTCGATGGCAACGGGGTGTGGTGACTTGCCTCCAAAAATAGAGACCATTTTATGGATGTTGGCCATGACGGGGATAACGTCAAGATAACCACGGATGGCAGAAATGTTCACCTCTTGATCGGTGCAATAATCAGCTTCGTAGCGTGGTAGAAAAGGGGCGGCTGGGAAAACCTTATTGCTGGCCAATTCCTTTTGTACCCACTGCTTGACTTGCACCAATCCGCCGTCTTTTCCTTTGTAGTTGAGGACGGCAGTTATATCGATAAAATCAAGCGCGCAGAGTGTGTAAAAATGCAGCATAAAGTCTTTTACATGATAGGCACCGATAATCAGGTTGCGCACGAGTTGGCCGTTCGGGTTGGGTTTAATCCCCATAGCACTTTCCAGTGCCAGCGCCGATGTTTCGGCGTGGGCGTACGGGCAGACGCCGCAGCTCCTTTGTGTCACTTGTTGGGCAACCCGTGCATCATGGCCAATGAGGGCTTTTTCAAGCCCACGGTACATGTCGCCTGAGCACTTTGCAGATCCCACAATGTTATTGTTCATTTGTGTGACGACCCGCAGGTGACCTTCTATTCGTGTAACTGGATCGATAATAATTCGTCCGGCAGTTGCGGCCATGATCCCTCCTCCGCTGTATGACAAGTGAATAACAGTGTGTATTTTTTCAACAACATTCACTGGTTGTCATAAATAACACATAAAAATTGAGATGCGCAATAGAATTAAACTGTGTTTTAGTGCGGTTGTGTATTGAGTAATGGTTATATGGCTTTTTGTTGCTCAGAGCGATGTTTTATTATGTTGATGACCATTCACATCTTATAAAGAGTACGGTATAGTGCAATTATGCTTGGTCAGAGACAATCGTTTGAAAATGGAGAATGTATGATGCGTCCATTGATATATGTGTTTATTATACTGGTTTTTTTTCCCGCCATTGCGGCAGCACGTGTGGCGGTCTTTCAACAACTTGATACTGCAGAACCGCTGCGGTTGAGCTTTGTCGCGCGTAAAGAGCCAGGCGAGCTGCAGACGTTGCGTGCAGAGGTGGCGGGAGTAGTGACACAACTGTCGCTTCGCCGCGATCAAACGCTTGGGCGTGGTGACGTTGCGGTTCGTTTAACGAATGCAACGTTGCAGCACGAAGCGGCTCAGGCACGTATTGAACTGGATCGCATTGCGAAGGAACAGTTGCGGGTGGAACAACTCCGTACACAGCGGGCGATTTCTGACGAACGGTACGATGAGATTTCGGCACGCTATGCTTCGGCACGCAAGCGGATGGAATACGTTGAAGGGCAGTTGGCGAAAACAACAGTGACGGCAGGGGTTGATTTTTTTGTGACGCGAGTGTTGGTGTCTCTGGGTGACCATGTGCCCGCGTATGGCGCTTTGGCCGAAGGGTATGCGCTGCATGATTTCCAGCTGGCAATAGCGCTGCCGAGCTCATATCAGGATCTCTTTTCGCAGATGGATTTCTATCTGCGTGCAGCGGATGGATCGCTCCGTCTTTTGCATGAACCGCGCCTTGCGACGATGCGTGCTGCGTCCGGAGCGTTGCAGCTTATTTTCCCTGGGGAATTTACGGAGTTAGTGTTGAACCAGAGTGTGCACATCGAAGCGCATCTTCATTCAGGCCTCGTTGCGCTCCCGTTTCAGGCGGTTTTTCCTGATGGTAGTGGCCAATACGCAGTCTACACACTGCGATCTGATGGAAGTATTGAACGTGTCGTGCTGGTTGAGCCGCAAGTGTTTAGTGATCGTATGAGTTTTCGTAATACTGCTGGAATCGGCAATTATCTGGTTGGGGTGACAGGAGTGAATTCCCATAGCGAGGCTGAAGCGATCCTTGCTGAATCAGGTGACAGCCTCGAAATAGTGGTACGTCCGTAATGTTTGAATGGTGCCAACGGAAAATACTCGGGATTTTATTTGTTGCTGTGGCCATTGTACTCTCTGGTGCCGCCAGTTATATAGCGCTTCCCAAAGAATCAACGCCTGATATTACTATTCCTGTGGTGAATATTGTCGTGACGCAAAAGGGTGTTGATGCCCTTGATATGGAAAAAAATGTCACGAAGAAAATCGAAAGCAAACTGCGCAGTATTTCGGGAGTAAAAAAAATAACGTCTACTTCTTCTGAAGGGCTAGCGTCGATCAGTGTGGAGTTTGAAACGGCGATTGAGATCGATAGTGCACTCGCCAAAGTAAAAGATAAAGTCGATCAGGTTCAGTCGGAGCTTCCTGCTGATGCGGATGCCCCGATTATTTCCGAAATTAACCTCTCCGAATTCCACATCATGTTTTTGAATCTTGCGGGTGATGACCAAGCGACGCTGGAACGATTGGCAGATCGTTTAGAAGATGAACTCAAAGCGATTCCCGGCGTGCTGGAGGTTGATATTTATGGCAAACGCGAACTTGATATCCTTATTTCAATTGATATTCACAAAATTACGGCTGCCGGAATCAATCCTCACGTAGTGGGGAATCAAATTTTGCGCGAAAGTATCACGGTCGGTAATGGCAAGCTGTACGTTGACGATCAGGTGTTGCATATCAAAACCGATGGGGAGTTCCGCAGTCCTGAGCCTATTTTAAACTTGAAAATACCGACGCCCGATGGGCATTTCGTGTACTTACGTGATTTGGGGCGGGTAGAGTTTGTTGAAGCAGAATACAGTACCTTATCGCTGCTGAATGGTGAACCTTCTGTTAGTATCGGGATCAAAAAGCAAGCAGGGAAAAATTTATTGGCGATTTCGCAGCAGGTGTACGCTATAGCCGAGTATTTCAACGCGCATAAGCCGGATGGTGTGCGTGAAATCGTTATTAATACAGATCAATCCGTCGAAACCCGAAGCATGTTGGCCGATTTGGAAAATGGGGTTCTGACGGCGCTCCTTTCCGTCGTTCTCGTTTCATTCTTTATGCTGGGGTGGCGTAATACTATTCTTGTCGCCTTGGTGATCCCATTTTCGATGTTGATGTCGTTTTTGGTGCTCGATTCGATGGATATCACGCTGAATATGATAGTGCTCTTTAGTTTGATTCTTGCCCTTGGCATGCTGGTAGACAATGCGATTGTGGTGGTAGAAAATATTTACCGATTGTCGTCGATGATGCCTGTCAAACAAGCGGTTGTTGCGGGTGTGCGCGAGGTAGCGTTTCCAATTGCGACTTCAACGTTGACCACGTTGTGTGCTTTTATCCCGTTGTTGTTCTGGGATGGAGTGATCGGTGACTTTATGATGTATCTTCCGTTGACGTTAATTATCACCCTGAGTGCATCGCTGGCGACAGCGCTCTTTATCAGCCCACTTATTGCGCGGCTGAGTATGAAATCGCACCGCAGAGTTTTTCATCGCCCGTATGTGCTTGGTGTGTATGAGCGTATTTTAGAGTGGACGTTGCGGCACAGTAAGGTAACAATTTTCGGTTCTTTTGCCTTTTTAGTGATCATTGTTATGGCCTACGGAAAATGGAACGCCGGAATGGAGTTTTTTCCGAAAGTGGAACCGAAAAATGCCGTTGTGAAAGTTGCGATGGCGAAAAATGCTGACCGTGATGCTACGGAACGCTTGTTGCTTGATGTTGATCGAGTGATAGCCTCATTTGCTGATGTCGAAAGCCGCACGGCTACGATTAGTCAGGCGGAAGGGCGTGTAAATATTGAATTTCTTGATATTGCGTTGCGTACCCAAAGTTCTTTCCAAACTATTGACGATATTCGTAAGGCCATACCAGCGTACCCAGGTGCGAAAATTGAGATCATGGGACGCGATAACTCGCCGACATCGGCGTATGCGCTGACGATTGATGTGAGCGGCGAAACCTACCCTGAACTGGAACAGGCTTTGCGCCAAGTGAAGCGGGTGATGGAAAACGATACGCGTATCACGGAGATCATCGATAATTACAATAAAGAAAATTTCTATTTACGCGTGTTGCCTCGTCGTGATGCGTTAAGTTTTCATGAGATGACGTCAACTGATGTTTCCAATGCCTTGAGTTTGTTTTTTAAGCGGACGAAGGTAATGACGCTCTATGATGCTGCCAACGAAGAATATGATTTGGTTGCCAAAGTCGATGATGCTCAGGCCACATTAGCGCAGGCCTTGGTATATCCGGTGATGAGTCCACGCGGTATTGCTGTTCCTTTATCGGAATTGGTTGATATTGAGTACGATACGATGTTGTTTCAGGTAAACCGTAAGGATAACAAGCGGACAATTACCATTAATGCTCAGGTTGCCGAAGGGGTGAATAGTATCGCGGTGCAGCGCGATTTGGACGCCAGTGTCAAAGCACTTCGTTTGCCGGATGGCGTGCGAGTCGTCTTTACGGGGCAGGCGGAAGACCAGCAAGAAACGCAGGCCTTTTTAGTCTGGGCGTTCTTTACCGCAGTGTTTTTGATTTTTGCTATTTTAGTGTTCCAATTTCACTCATTTGTGGTCCCGCTTATTATCAGCACAACAGTGCTCTTCAGTATTATCGGCGTGCTTATCGGGCTGCTGGTTTTGCAGATGCCTTTTGGTATTGTTATGACGGGTATTGGCGTTGTAAGCCTTGCGGGAATTGTCGTCAATAATGCGATTGTGCTGTTTGATTATATTCAACGGCGTTATGACAAAACTGGTGATATGCGCCGCAGCATAGTCAATGCTGGAAAAATACGCCTCCGCCCCGTGTTTTTAACCGCCATTACGACTATTGTTGGGTTGCTCCCGATGTGTATTAAAATGAGTATCGACTTCCGCGAATTCGCTATTGTTTTTGGTACTGAGTCGTCTCAGTGGTGGCAATCTATGGCGATTGCTTTGGTTTCCGGATTACTCTTTGCGACCTTCTTGACGCTGATACTGGTGCCGACCATGTACTACGATTACTACTGTCTTAAGCAGCGGGTTATGGCGTGGTGGCAGGCGAAGAAGGAACGGTGAGTTCGTAGATGTCAAGGGGCTCACTGCGCCCTTTGACGTAGTGTGAGCCGTGGGCAATGACAGGTAGTTTCGCAGTCAAAGCATCATACGTCGCTTGGCTGATGAGAATAGCACTGCCAAACTCTTTATTGAGCCCTTCTAGGCGCGAGGCAATATTCACCGCATCGCCGAGCACGGTGTAGTTCATCCGTTCCGGTGCGCCAATATTCCCTACCAAGCAATCGCCCGTATGGATGCCAATACGGGTTATAAATGGTGCCAATCCTTGGTGTTCCCATACCGCATTCTGCTGCGTCAGTTCTTTTTGGATTTCCAAAGCGGCCAAGCTGGCGCTTTGTGCTCCGTTGGGGCAGGTGTTTGGTGCTCCCCAGAATGCCATCACGCTATCGCCGATAAACTTGTCGATCAGCCCACCATGACGTTCGATGATGGCACTTATCAACGCAAAATACTCACACAATTGTTTCAGTAACTCCTCTGGCGGCGTAGTTTCTGAAATAGTGGTAAAGTTGGCAATATCACTAAAGAAAAGCGTCAGTGTGCGCCGTTCGCCACCAATAGTTGCCAGCTTTCCGGCGCTCACCAGTTGTTGCACCATTAACAATGGAAGGTAGCGGCTGAAGTTGATTAAACTTTTTTTCATGGTTTCTAGCGATTGTTGCAGAGTGGCTATTTCGCTGATGACGGAGCCGTTAGGATTCGTTTCGTGAAAATTGAGTTGCGTAATGGCGGTTGCGTTTCCCGCAAGGCGGAGAATAGGGCGAGCAATGGCGTTGGCAAAGGTACGAACGAGGATGAGTGCAATCACGAGCACCACGATGCTGCCGAGTATACTTTCAATCAATGCTTGCTTTGCATCGCGTAGAATAACCGATTCCGGCAGGATAACGACGACGCGCCATTTAGCATGTAATCCTGGTCGTAGTGGTGCGACAGCGCGTAGGAAGGTGTCATCCCCGACAGTAAAAGGGGCTATCATGCTTTCGTTGGATATCTCTTGCACGGCTTGCGCAATGGGAGCTGGAAGTTGAACGGTGGCAAATGGCGTATCGCCAGTGTGAGTGTCGTTGCGAAGCGTTGTCGCGCCAATAACGCTATTATCGTGATTCATGATAACAATATCGCCGTCAAATCCGAGCGAAAGGGTATGCAGCAGAGCGGTTGCCCGTTCGAGCAGGATATCAGCCGCTACAACTTTTTCGACAGCACCCGTTGTTGGGTTGATGACGGGAGCCGAAAAAGTGGAACTCAGCTGACCTGTTTCAAAATCATGGTACATGGCTGACCACTGCGGTTTTTCAAATGCGTTGGTGTTGATGAACCATTGGCGAAGCCGGGGATCGTAGTCTGAATATCGTTGTTCTTTGTTGACATGCGTTGCATCGCGCAAACGGCGAATATCGTTCTTTTCGGTCGAGTCATACGTGACGCGGAGTTGCCGTTCTTCTCGCTGACCTTCACGATAGCCAGTCGCAAGGAAGTTTCCCTGATGATCGGCAATGTACAGATTGGAAAGATTCAGGCTGGTAAAGAGAGGTTGATCCGTCAAGGTAAACCATGTTTCGGCAGAGGTAGCAAGGTCGTATGAGCGAAATTGTTGTCCAGCAAGGAGTGTGGCCGTTTCCAGTGACCACAAGTAGTCGCTCACTTCTTGGACGACGCGTTCGCGCAGGTGTTCTACAATGGTTCGGGAGAGGGTGACAGCGGCTTGTGACGCTTTGTGATAATTATAGGTGCTGAGCGCCAGTATGGCACTGGTGGTGAGCAGAGAAAAAAGCATCAGAATGCTGATGCGAAGCGGTATTCTTTTGGGGATCATACCCGAACCATGTGATGGTCGTCCGCGCTACGCATAATCCGTTTGAGTTCATTGCACCGTTCCGTGTGGCAATACTCTTTGCGAGCAAAAAGCACTCCTGCTAGCAAATACCCATTAGCCGAAGCATACGCGAATCCTTGTTCGCGCAGTGTCATAATATGGGCAAAGACTTTTGGTTCGCGGCTGTAATCTCCATAACGGATCGGCATGATTAAAAAATTTGCAACACACAATCCGTGATGGTGTGCGGTGTCGATAATGCCAAGCGGGTTGGAGTAACTTGATACGAGCAACAGCGACATTGGGTATGGTTCACGTAGGAGCTGTGTCGTCACTTCGCTTCCGTGGAGACCGCCATGCAGGTAAGGAAGACGGATGGAAGCGTCAGGAAATGGGATATACGGGGGGTTGGCTAGCAGCGCAAATGCTTCGAAAGAAGGCTTTTCGAAAAATGAACCCGCTTGAACGTGGTACTTGGAGCCGAGATTGGCGGCGGTAATATTTGCCTGGCACAGAGCATATGCGCGCAAATTCAGTTCATAGCCAGTAATGGTTCCCGCAAAATCAGGTGCCTTCTGCAACGCTTCGATAACAGGAGTGCCATCACCCGAACCAAATTCAACCAGTGCGGCTCCTGATGGGATGTGCGGTAATAAAAGATGTTCAATGCACAGTGCGTAGAATACCGACTCTTCAAGGCACGAAAAGATTTGTTCGGGAACCGCGCTATCGGAATGGCGAGGGGAATTATGTCGGTTCATCGCATGTCACTCCGTTTTCGCGCGGGGTAATCAGGGTGCTGGCGGCACAATTTGATTGTACGTTCACCAGTGTGAGGAGAGGATCGGTGATTGGGTCAAGTGCTAGTAAAAGAATAAAGGCTGATTCTATCGGTAGTCCAAGCGGTTCGAGAACAAGTGAAAGCATTGAAATAGCGACAATCCCTGGCGCACCAGCGCTGGCCATACCAGCGATGACTGAGCCAAATATCACAATAGCCAGTTCGCGAAAACCAATTTCGATTTGGTAGAGTTGGCATAAGAATAAAGCTGTTAACGCAAAAATCATAATCGTGCCATGGCGGCAAATCGTTATTCCCAGTGGAATAACAAGGTTGGTTCCTGTGCGTTCAAAACCGAACCGCTCATGAAGGGCTTCGATAGCCGAAGGGATAGCGGCTAATCCTGAACGGGTACCAAGAGCAATCACGATAGTATCTTTCAGCCCCAAAAGTATATCACTGAAACCTTGTCGAGCGCGCACCCAAATAATGACAAAACTGACTATCAGGAGGAGGACTCCTGCAATACCAAAGGCGATGATAAAGCCCAAGAGTGCTTCCAGTGTTTCACGTCCGACACGTGTGGCTTGTTCCGCCACTAAAGCACATAAACCAAATGGGAGGAGGTACATGAGACCGCTGATAATCCTGCTGAAAGCGGCGAACACAGCATCGAAAAAGTCAAAAGCCGTTACGGAACGGGCAGGTGGCAAGATACCCAGAGCAATTCCAAAGAGAATAGAGAAAACCAAAATCTGAATGCTGTGCCCCTGACTAAGGGATTGAAAGACGTTTTCTGGCACCATATTGGCCAAGTACGCCAACGGATTAACGGTTGCTGGAGGCGGAGGAGAAGTGAAAAAGGTGATCTCAAGGTCAGTAGCGATAGTGTGAGTATCGGTATCACCACCAGCACTCATGAGCCGCCCGACCATCTCACGATCGGAACTATCCAAAGCATTACCCGGCTGTAATACCAACGCGGCGGCAACGCCGACGACACTGGCAATCAACAAGCCGATGAAAAACACGCCGGCAACCCGCAGAGGGCTGATTCCTTGGTCTTTTGAGGCAACAAGACGGCCTAAGCTGGTGATAACGGCAGAAGTCATAATTGGTAGGACGCACATTTGCAGGAGGAGTAAATAGAGTTGACCTGCTGGTGCGAATGCCAGTGCGGTATCCGTATAAAAGACCCCAAGGATAACACCACTGGCGAGGCCGATGGCAATGGCCCATGGCGAAAGAAGAAGCTTACTGTTCATAGTATTTCCTCAGTAAGGTGTCGATATCCATACGCACGGGAAATGCATCGATATACTGTTCTAGCCATGCCAGAAGATGTGTGCTCTGCCAGGGAACGGCCATAGCAATCGGGTCGGTCATATCGCTGATAATTGCTGTTTGGAGTTGTATGGCTATCGCTGGATTGTCGCGGATGATTTTCTTTACTTCAATTTCATCGTGATAAGCAAAGAGCACTTCGCCACGGACACAGGCGTCAACCACCTCTTCCCATTCAGGGTAGGTGCGGATTTCTGCGTTGGGGAAATTCGCCTGAGCATACCCCACATAAGAAGTTCCGGCTTTGACACCCACCGGGCCTGCAGAGGTAAAAATCCACTCAAATCCAGTGGTCGACTGTGCGCGTACTGCGGCAACACGATTCAGGAGTAACCCTTGCCGTAAAACGATATAGGGACGGGTAAAGCGTACGGTGCGTGCCCGTTTCAGGGTTCGTGATAGTTCGGAGATAACAACGTCAACTTCTCTTTTTTCCAACATTTCAACGAGCGCATCAAACGTTTTTGCGGTTCGTACCAGTTCAAGTTCTACGCCAAGCTCTTGTGCGACATGGTGCGCGAGATCCACATCAATACCAGTCAATTCGCCATTATTGCTTTGCATGAAAAAAGGGGCGATATCGGCATGGTACATTCCCACGCGTAATGTGCCGCGGTCAAAGATGCGCTGCATGTCGGGAGGTAAATCACGGGACGATGCCAAGCTTGTTCCGAAGAAGCAGCTTATAATGGCAAGTATAACCATCAGAGCGCGAAGCATGGTATTCACCTCATTTGCGATGTATTGTGTATCCTATTCTTGTTCTAATTTCCGTGGATCTGATGCGAGTACTAAGACAACACCAACCAGAGGGGTCAAGAAAAGGCTGGCAAAAAAATACCCCCAAAAGCCAAATTTACGATTCATTCCAAAAAGGGCAATCATGAGGCAGACGACGATGTAGAGAGCCATTAAATGTGCTGGCATGGTTTACTCCTCTGAATCCTGTTGTAGATAAAACACCCCATCGGATAGCTTTTTAAACGCAATCTTTTTGCCCGCAATACTCCCATCTAGCTGCATGGCGTATGTACCGAGTACACCTTCCCATGGTGGCGAAAAACGGAGTGCTGAAGCTACCTCAATAGGGACAGACGATTGGCTGTGGCGCATCGCATTGGCAATAACCATCAGTGCATCATACCCTTGTGCTGCCAAAAAGTCGGGCTGCTTATCGGGATAGCGAGCGGTAAAGCGTTCGACAAATCCTTTCACGTTCGGGTGGTTGTCAGCGGCGTCGAAGGTTGTAGCTACAACGGTTTCATTGGCCGCTTTTCCCGCAATCGTCCACAGTAAATTAGAGTCGAGCCCATCGCCTCCTATAAAGGGCTCGGTGCCACCCATGGCACGGTATTGCCGAATAAAATGAGCAGCGCGCGGTACGACGTCTGCGATAAACACAAAATCATACTGGTAACGGCGCATTTCAACGATCATGGCGCGAAAATCCTCCTGATTTTCAGCATATGACTTGAGTGTAGCAATGTTAATATCATGTAGGTAGGCCTCTTCTTGCATTATTTCAGTAAAACTCTGGCCGTAATTGCCACGAACATAAACAATAGCAGCATTTTTCCAATTCTGTTTTTGGCAGTAAGTGAGTACCGCAGCAGAAATTTCGGCATCGGTAGGGATATTACGGAAAAGGTAGTTAAATCCGAAACGGGTCAGCGATGGGCTGGTAGCCACGGGAGACATATAGAGAATGCCGTTATATTCATAGGTGACTGCCGCAGGCAGCGAACGGCTGGAACCGTAGTGGCCAATGGCAGCCACAATCTTGGGGTTAGCCGCTATCTTTTGTGCGACTCGTTTGCTTTGTTCGGCAGATGTTTCGTCAAAGATACGCAGGGTTATACTGCGTTTGGCATACACGCCTGTCGTGTTGATCTCTTCGGCAGCAAGCTGTACCCCTTCCATAAAGAGTCCGGCTTCCAGTTGTTGTGGCCAGACGACGGCAATTTCAATATCGCCGGTATTGGCTTGCGCCAGTGCGTCCCGTTTTTGGCGGCTCATCTCATAGAAATCGCATCCTGCAAGAATGGTCATCAGGAGTAATGAGAGGACGATGGTGGATGCACGACGCAAGATCATATCTCTACCAATCTGAACCGAGGATGATCGGCAACTCTTTCGATGAATTTCCGATGACAACCACCTTTGCATTGTCAGATTTAGCCAGTTCTCGGGTCGCTTCGATCCCTTTCCATTGAAGGATTTGCGGCGTTAAAGATTCGCGAACGGTGTCATTATAGTCTTTGAGTCCCGATGCTTCTATGCGACGGCGCTGTGCTTCCTGCTCTTCGCGTTGCAGGCGAAATACATACGCTTCGGCGATTTGCTGTTGTTCGAGTTTGGTTTCGATGGCGTCCTGAATCATTGGCGGAAGATCGACTTTCCGAATAATTACGTCGTCGATTTTTATGTACTTTTGCGTGACTTGTTCGAGCGATTGGTTGACGACTTTATGCAGAATGGCTCGTTTGGTGGTGTAGACTTCTTCGGCGTCAAAATCGCCAATGATAGTACGGAGTGTTGATTCCACTTCTGGAATGACGATTTTCTGCACATAGTCGGGACCTACTTTCTGGTGCAACACGCCAAGAACATCGTACTCAGGGTGATAGCGAACCGAGAGGCTCAGGTGAATTTTTAACCCTTTCTGAGTTAAGACATCAATTTCGTGAGCTACTTCCTGCACACGCATATTATAGATGTGCATGGTGTTCCATGGCGGAATGATGTGTAGCCCTTCACTGAAAACGCGGTCAGTTACCGTACCGCCGAAAAGCGGACGGTACAATATTCCAGCATGCCCAGCATTAATAACGACAAAAATTCGTGGCCAAAAAAACACCACGAGAAATACCAGCAAAAGGCTCGCTATCATGAGCTGGGGAAGATGTTGTCGCACGTACGCTCGAATGCGGTTCATTGTTTCGACCTCAATGTCTCTGAACAGTCTGATGGAAACCTAAAGAGGAGCATAGAAAAAACGGGGAGATTGCTCCCCGTTTTTGCGTCACAGGATTATACGGTTGTGGTTGCTTCTTCCGGAGCTGTCGTAGTGTTCTTTTTGCCGCTTGATTTGACCGATTGCTTGAGAGAGTTGGCAACCTCTTTCCCTTCGGCATACATTTTTGAGAAATATTCTTTTGTTTTGGCTGGGTCAAAAGTAAGGAAAGTTCCGCCTGACTCAAAATGACGAATGAATACTTTCCCGACTGCGTAGGTTGATGCTCCGGCTATTGCAGGCATCGTCAGCATGGCGGCGGCTTGACCAACCAAAGGGATGAACTTTACAAGACTCATCACGGGTGGAGAAAGGTAGTAGGTGCCAGCGCCTCCGACAAGCGAAGCGACAATGTGTTTGGCACGATCTTGTGAAAACGGCACACCGTAGATGGCACACAGACGGCTCAGCATGTTGATTTGTAATCCAGTAATAGCAACCATGTCGAGGAGCGGGAAAGGGATCAGACCGACTCCAGCCGCCATAGCGGTGTGGTTGTTAACGGTAGTGTTAGCTTCAGCTAACGGTTCAATAACAATTTCTGCTTGAGCGGTCGTTGCTTGTGTTTCGTCCATGGAATCCTCCTGATAGTTCAGAGCCCGTTAAGTGGTTATAAGAAATCTCTCCTGCGACAGAATAATATGGTGTGCCGGAAAAAGCATCCCTTTTTTATATATTGTTTCGCTCAACCGATTCCGGTGGCACGGCAAGCGTACCATAGTCCATTTTTAGCACCCGATCGGCAACACCAAAGTAACGGTCATCATGACTCACCACTATCACGGTCTTACCTTGCTGGCGTAGTGATGGGAGAAACACTTCGTAGTAATAGCGACGAAATTGTGGATCTTGATCTGCAGCGACTTCGTCAAATAGTAAAATCGGGCGATCTTCCAGAAGCGCACACACGAGGGCGAGTCGTTTCCGTTGTCCAGTAGATAATCCCGGCGTTTCAAACACGTCGCCGTCAAATCGGACTTTCTTCGCAATATCCATCTGTTCAAGAAGCTCCCAAACCCGTTTGGGTTCGACCTCATTCATGCCGTAGAGACGGTCAAAGAGGTGAAAGTCGGTAAAAATAACGGAAAAAAGCTGTCGAAATTGCTCGTATTCGCCGGCTGCTATCGGGCGACCATCTATCTGTAACACGCCGGCTTGAGGTGTATAGAGTCCCGTGAGTAATTTCAGTAAGGTGGTTTTCCCGCTACCATTGCCGCCCACAATAAAAAGGATTTCACCAGCACGGACGTCAAGGTTGACGGGGCCAAGTCGAAAGGTGTGATCACTTGGTTCGCTGCCGTTGTAGGTAAAGTACATATGTTGCAATGAAAGAGTCGTGAATGTTGGTTGATGCGCGAGGGGCGAATAGGTAGGTTCTACTTCGCGGGCTTCATCGAGTTGTGCTTCGAGTTCCGCCAAGCGGCTGAGAGCAATATTGGCTTTCGTAAAGGTTGGCATGGCATCAACAACGGCTCCAAGCGGCCCCACAATAAAGAGGATCATCGTAACCAATTGCACAATGATGTGCGGTTGTTGCGACTCAAAGCGTGGCAGTAAAAAGATGATCGCGGCGATCAGCAGGTAGAAAAAAATCTGGGTAAAAATCATGTTATCAACGAAACGTTTTTCGGTGTCACTTTTCAGGTCACGTAGGCGAGTTAAAATGTCGCCGAGAGTCTGGTGAAAGAGCGAATCGCTCCGTGCGCGGTTCATTTTTACTTCTGTGAAACCCAACGTGAGGTGGTGGAGCGTTTGTGAATACTCCTGTTCGACACGTCGTGTTTCCCGCAAACCGAGGCTGATTTTTTTTTCATTGTGCAAGTAGGCATAAATGCCACATGAAACAAGAAAAAGACTAAGCCAGAGAGCGGCTGGCGAGAGTATGGCAATGTAGACAAAAGAGGCAAACAGCATCACGACAGCCGCGGCGGCACTTGTTGCCATGCGTGAGGCTTCGAGAATAAGGGAGCTGTTTTCTGTTAAGTCAGCAATAATTCGTTCTGGGCCGATTCTTTCGTAGGAGCGGAGTCCAATATGCCGTGTTTTGTCGGCCAATCGTTGATTCAGATCGATCAGCGAACGTTGGACGCCAACGATACTTTTTTGCAAGGCAAAACGGCGAGTTGTGATATACAGGATAATTGTTATGGCAAACATGGCCAAATAGCGCCACTGAAAGTCCGAAAAATCTTCTGACGCATTGTTGATGATAACAACTACTCCCGCGTTGGCGGTTCCGGCAATGACAGAAGCGAGGATAATGCGTCGGAACTCAGCTGGCGTTGTCGCTTTTTGAAAAAAACGTGTCAGGTCGTTCGCCATGGTACAATCACCCTTTGTTGAAAGGTATTTTTTATTGTGCGTGTTTTTCAGTGTATATATAGCAGATAATTCGGTAATAACAGCATAATGTTGCAGATGCTGTCGGGAAATTTACAAGGAAGGCTGTTTTGGCATGACGATTATCTTTCAGGGATTAGCTCCGATTTTCTTACTTATCTTGTTTGGTTATGCGTGTAAAGTGAAGCATTTTCCAGGTGATGCTTTTTGGCCGATGGCTGAACGAGTCACCTATTATGTTTTTTTCCCGGCACTGTTGTTTTCCAACTTGGCGAAGGCTCCGCTTGAGGGGTTACCCGCGGCTTCTATGGCAATTATCTTGTTTGGAACCACCACGCTGGCGTCGCTTTTGCTGTTGGCGCTGCGGGCAGGAATCCGTTCTGGCGGCCCGGCGTTTACGTCGGTATTTCAGGGGGGAATCCGCATGAATACCTATGTCGGTATTGCTGCCGCTGCAGCGATATTTGGCGAAATCGGCCTGACGCTTTCGGCGATTGCCATGGCGACATTGATACCACTGGTCAATATCTACTGCGTCTGGGTTATGTTGCGCTATGCTTCGGAACGCAAAGAGGGACTGCTCAAGGTGTTTCATGCGCTTTTCCGCAATCCCCTTATTCTGGCCTGTGCGGCGGGGATTGTCGTTAATTTGGCGCATATTCCACTGCCGCTCTTTCTCCTCAACACAGCAGAAATACTGGGTCGAGTCTCATTGCCATTAGGTCTGCTGAGCGTGGGTGCGGGGTTGAGTTTTGGCGCATCGATCAGATCTTGGAAAGAACTTGGTATGAGCAGCTCTGTCAAGTTGATAGTCTATCCGGGGATAACGCTTCTCGCCTGCCAGTTCTTTGCGCTTGATGCCACAGCTACGGCGATAGCGGTACTTTTTACTGCTGTTCCAACGTCGGTTTCATCATACATTCTTGCGCGTCAAATGGGTGGCGACACGACGCTGATGGCGAGTATTATTACGTGGCAGGTCATTTTTGCGGCGGTGACCATCCCTGTTTTTCTTGCGCTTGCAACGTAAAAAAGGCGACCGAAAGGTCGCCTTTTGAAGGAGTGAGATACGTTAACTTTCTTGAAATGCGTCTATCAGCTTCTGTAATACTTCGGGCGCACTTTCGTGCGAAAGCTGGCAGGTGCCGGCTGCGGCGTGTCCACCACCTCCGTACTGCAGCATCGTCTCCCCGACATGGGCTTTTGACGAACGGTTCACAATCGATTTTCCGACGGCAAAAACGACATTCTGTTTCTGGAAACCCCAAAGAACATGGATCGACATATTGCAGTGTGGGTAGAGGGCATAAATCATAAAGCGATTTCCCGCGTAGATGACCTCTTCGTTGCGCAGGTCAAGCACAATGAGTTTTCCGTGAATGGTTGCGCAGCGGCGTAGTTGCTCTTCGAACTTTGGAGCATGCTCGCGGTACAGCTCGACCCGTTCTTTCACGTCTGGAGTTTCAAGGATTTGTTCTATGGTGAGTGTTTTGCAATATTCGATAAGATCCATCATCAGTGCGTAATTGGAAATGCGGAACTCGCGGAAGCGTCCGAGTCCGGTACGTGCGTCCATAAGATAATTGAGCAGAACCCAGCCATCAGGTTTCAGTATTTCGGCAAGGGTAAATTGAGCCGAATCGGCTTTGTCGACGGCGATCATCATTTCGGGGTTAATGACACCTCCAAAACGACTGTTGCCACCGTAGTAGTTATAGACAACCCGCGCGGCAGAAGGGGCATTAGGGTCGATAATATGGTTTGGATAATCTTTCCCGTCGGCACGCTGCACTTCGCTGGCGTGGTGGTCGAACGCCATATAGCAACCCGGCACGTATGGAAGGTTTGTGGTGATATCACGTGAGGTTACGGCGATTTTACCGTCTTGCATATCCTTCGGGTGGACAAATTGGATATCATCTATCATGCCCAGTTCCGTTAAGATCACAGCACATGCTAAACCATCGAAATCGCTACGTGTAATAAGTCGATACTTTTTATCCATGGGGAACCTCCTAAGGGTTTGTGGTTATATTTCTTCTTTGTGCTCTCTCTGAAAAATCGTCTATTGAATCAGTGTCATGCATTGCTGTGGTTGCGCGATTTGCATCGCTGTTGCCCCACAAGGTTGTCATGCCGTACACCTGATTGCGCCCCGCTTCTTTGGCGCTATACAGCGCTTGGTCGGCTGCTTGCAGGAATTCCAAACGAGAGATACGGAAATTCGGCAAACAGGTAGCGTGACCAATGCTGACGGTAACGAACGGTGAAACCGATGAGTCAGGATGGGGAATTTCCATCGCTTCTACAGCAGCTCGGAGTTTTTCTGAAACCTGTACCGCCCCATTGATCTGTGTGTCGGGGAGCAGCGCGATAAACTCTTCACCCCCATAACGAGCCACCATGTCAGAACCGCGTAAGAGCACATTGCTCAGAGCTTCGGCGACACGGCGTAAACATTCATCGCCATCACTATGGCCACGTATATCGTTATATGCTTTGAAGTTGTCAATGTCTATCATCACCAATGATACGGGTTTGTTGTAGCGCATGGCGCGACGCCATTCCTGTTCATAAGAGTTGTCAAAACGGCGTCGATTCGGGATATGGGTCAGTCCGTCAATCAAGGAGAGTTTTTCGAGCAGCATAGTTTTGCGTTGCATATTCACATGATTGCGGACGCGGGCACGGACAACCGGCACATGGAATGGCCGAGTGATGTAATCGACGGCTCCGAGTTCTAAGCCAGTCTCCTCCGATTCGCGGTCGTCGCACGCCGTGACGAAAATGATCGGAATATTCATGGTGCGGTTATCGCTTTTGAGTCTGCGGCAGATATCATATCCACTCATTCCCGGCATCATAACATCGAGCAGAATGAGGTCTGGTTGTTCATCAGAAAGGGCAATTTGCAGCGCTTTTCGTCCATCAGTCGCACTGATTATGTGGTAATCCTGCGAAAGTGTTCGCGTTAACACCTCAATATTTGTCGGCTCATCATCGACGATTAAAATAGTAAATTCGTCAAGTTTCATTGGCTGCCCTCGTCGTAAAGTAGGATCGGTTTATATCATCTTTCAGTTTACAGTGTAATAGATAATTCACGTTTTTGATTCCTCTGTCGGGAGGGCAATAGTGAAGCAGGCTCCAGCTTCGCTATTCCTTGCTTGGAGGCGGCCACCCATTTTTTCTTCGATAATGGTTCGTCCGAGCGATAAACCAATCCCAGTTCCTTTTTCCCCTTTTGTCGTACTAAACGGTTCAAAAAGTTTGTCTGGTAAAAGTGACTCAGGAATACCGCCCCCATTGTCACAGAGAATAATCGTAACAAAGGGATCGGTCGGTTCCACGGTAATCGTTATTTTCCCTGTCTCAACGCCCCGTTCAATGATGGCATCGTGTGAGTTATTTATCAGATTGAAAATGACTTGTTTAAAATCGCTTGGGAAACCAAAAGCGACTAAACTTTTATTGCCTGTCAGCACAACATCAATATTACAAGGGGTGAGCTGGTGGCTGAGTAAATCCAGCACGCCCTGAATGGCCTCGACAACAGCAAAGTACTTTTTTTGTTGTGATGGCTTATAAAAGTCGCGAAAATTATCGACCGTTTCGCTCATAAAGCGTATTTGATTCATCACTTCTTCGATATGTGTTTCTAGCGTAGATGCGTCAAAGAGTTTATCTTCAAAATCGTTTTGCAGTGTTTGCGTCAAAAGGGAAATGATGTTGAGTGGCTGCTTCCACTGGTGCACGATGGCGCCAATCATTCCGCCAAGTTCAGCGAGCTTGGTTTGTTGAATGAGCAATGCTTGTTGCAGTTCACGTTCCTGCTGGAAACGCTTTTCATTTTCCATGCGATTGCACACCTCCAACTCTACCTGCTCTTGCAACCGCTGGTTGAATTCGAGCAGCATGGCTTCGTGCGCTTTGCGTTCGGTGATGTCTTCTTTTACGCCAACATAGTGGGTGATTCTCCCTTGTTCGTCGCGGATGGGTGAAATAACAGCCTGTTCCCAGTATGGTTGGCCGAGGCTATTGATGTTTTCAAATTCACCACTCCACTCCTGACCACTGCTGATGGTTTTCCAGAGATCTTGGTAGAATTCTGCTGATTGTCGCCCTGATTTTAACACGCGCGGGTTTTTCCCCACCAAAGACGCTGCGCTGATGCCAGTAATTTTTTCAAATCGAGGGTTCACGTATTCTATATTTCCCAAAGCGTCGGTGATAACAATCGAAACTGGGCTTTGTTCTACGGCACGCGACAGCGTACGCATTTTTTCTTCGTAATTCAGTCGTTCAATAGATAACGCAACCAGACGCGCGCAGGTTTCGATAAAGGCAATTTCCTGAGGGCTCGGTCCCTTCGGTTCACGATAGTACAGCGCAAAGACGCCAAAAAGATCTCCGTGACGATCAAGGATCGGTTCCGCCCAACAGGCGCGAAGCGAGGTTTTTATAATGTGCGCGTGGTACGCTTCCCAGTACGGGTGCGATACAATATCTTCTACTACCACCCGTTCTTTGCGCCATGCCGCAGTTCCGCACGAGCCACTCTTATCAGCAATCAGCATGCCATCAATAGCGGCACAGTAAAACGGTAGTAAACTTGGTGCCGCACCGTGAAATAAACGTTTCTTTTTGGAATCGGCGAGCATAATCGCACAGCTGATATCAGGGAACTCTTGTTCGATATATGATGCCAGCGGATCAAGAATTCCCGCGAGCGTATCTCCTTGGCTGACAAGTTCCAGAATAACGCCGTGACGGTGTAGGTCATCGATATGCTTGGCCATAAGCGAAGTGAGCGTACGAGTTTTTGTGCTGACGTTGCAGGCCATGGTGTCGAGCGCCATCGCTAAACCACCAATTTCATCAGCTGATTTTGGCGCAATGCGCCTATCAAAATCACCGGCAGCAATTTTTAACGCCTGGGATGAGAGTTGCCGTATGGGTTTAAGGATTATGGCATTCATAAAAATGACAAACGCCAAAATTATAAGAAATAAAGAGGTGAAACCAAAAAAGAGTAAAGTAAAGAAACTCCCCCGATGGAAAGTGCTTTCAAATAACCCGAGCCCCCTAGGGCCAAAGAAAAACAGTGAGGCCATAAAGTAGGCCGCGCTGGCGATTACAAAAAGAACGGTACCAAAAAATACAGTACGACCACGGATACCCAAGCGCTCCCACGTTTGTTGCATAGAATGGTTAACCCTCGTGCTTGTTATTGGTGACGCGAGCCATCTCGTGAATCAGTGGTGTTTTTCGATCGCTGGTTTTTCCTGAACATTTAAAACGTTGATGAGTTGGAAATCATTCAAAAGTTTCCATAAGCGGTGATCGGAGAGGGTAATGGAGATCTGCACGCCATCGTTGACTACTTTTAAAAGAAACCCGATAACAGCGGAGGTCATAGAGAAAGAATCTTCGATAATCAGATGAATCGAACGGCTCCCCTGCGTGATACTGTCCTCGATAGACTTGCGAATAGTTTGCGCATCAATAATGCTTTTAATGTGCCCCGTAATCACAATGGTCGACTGATTCTTCTTGTACAGTTCCATGGCAAACTCCTTTGCGGTAGAAAATCAAATTAGTATCTTATTACAAAGCAGAGCACCTGAATGCCCCTTATAAGCTCACTTATAAGAATGAAAAAATAAGATCGAGATAATACACATGAACGAGAGTAAACGCAAACGGGATACGAACTATTTTGCATCGAAAAATCAGAATGCCTTGCACTCTGAACCGACAGACACTATATTCGGCACGTATTCAGTGAAACGTACTCCAAGAGGTCGCTCCAATTATGAAACAGGTTTTGAGCACAATTATTCGCCAAAGTATAACAAAAGCCATCACCACCGGCGAATTTCCTATTCCCCCATCACAAGTTCCGGATATTATCATTGAAATTCCAAAAGACAAGAGTTTTGGTGATTATGCCTGTAATGTTGCGATGCAGCTTGCTCGGCCAACACGGTTGTCGCCGCGCCGTATTGCTGAAATTATCGTAACACATTCTGCAGAGCATCCCTATATGGCCAAGTGTGAAATTGCCGGCCCTGGATTTATTAACTTCACGATTGCCGATGCCGCGTATCACGATAAACTTCGCGAAGTTTTTGTGCAGCAAGAGCAGTACGGTGCTTCGAACGTCGGCAAGAAGCATAAAGTTATGGTTGAATTTGTCAGCGCGAACCCAACCGGCCCACTGCATATCGGTCATGGGCGCGGAGCTGCTGTGGGTGATACGCTCGCGCGGCTACTCGCTTTTGCCGGATACGATGTCACCCGCGAGTACTATATTAATGATGCTGGCAACCAAATGAATAATCTTGGTCGTTCCACGTACATCCGCTATATGCAGCTCCTTGGTCACGAGTCATTTCAACTCGATGAAAACTGTTATCAAGGCGACTACATTATCGGTATTGCGCGTGATGTGGTTGCGAAGTATGGCCCGAAGTTTGAGCATGACGATGCTGCGTTGCCGTTTTTTACGAAATTGACCGGTGATATTATTCTTCAGGGGATTATCGACGACCTTAAAACCTTTGAAGTCACGTTTGATACCTATTTTTCAGAAAAGTCACTGCACGAGGGCGGACATGTTGCCCGTGTGCTTGATCAACTGCTAGAAACGAAAGGGGCGTATGAAGAAGACGGAGCGCTCTGGGTGAAAACTACAAATTATACCGACGATAAAGATCGCGTTGTGCGTCGCTCCAATGGCGAAACGACTTACTTTGCAGCCGATATTGCCTACCATAAAAACAAGCTTGACAGAGAGTTTACGACGATCATTGATATCTGGGGTGCCGATCACCACGGATATGTCGGACGGATGAACGCGGCGATGCAACTGCTCGGCGCTCCAGAAAATACACTCGAAGTGATCTTGATTCAACTGGTTAACCTGTTGCGTGATGGGAAGCCAGTGGCCATGAGCACGCGGAGCGGCGAATTTGATGCGTTAATTGACGTATTGAATGAAGTCGGCACCGATGCTGCACGCTACTTTTTCCTCATGCGTCGTAGCGATTCGCAACTAGACTTTGATCTTGAATTGGCCAAAAAACAGACCAACGAAAATCCCGTTTTCTATGTGCAGTATTCACACGCTCGCTGCTGTAGTATTGTCGAACAGTTGAAAGCGAATCAGCAGTATCCGGCACTGCCGCTCGAAAACATTTCGCTCGCAGCTGTCACATCACCTCAGGAACGCGAACTGATTAAAACGCTTGTTAAATTTCCCGAAGTTGTCGCTGGCGCAGCTTTGGCGCGAGAAGGGCATCGCATTCCCCATTATTTGAATGAACTCGCTTCTAACTTCCATAGCTTTTACAATACCTGCCGCGTGATCGGTGCCGAAACAGATGAGTTGACGGCCGCGCGGACCACACTCGTAGAAGCCACGCGACAAGTTGTCGCCAATGGATTACATTTGCTCGGGGTGAGTGCGCCGCAGAAAATGTAACGCGGGAAACTTCAGAACGCAGTTAAGGAGGTTATTGTGGATCAGCAATTTGGAAGTGGCAGAGTTGAACATAAAAGTAATCGACAAACTTTTATTATGCTTTTGGTTTTCATCGTCGGGGTGACACTCGTCTTTGGCCTTGGCATCTTTGTCGGACGTATTGTGCTGGGTCCAAAAGAACCCGCTGCGCAAGAAGTCGCTACCTTGCAAACCCCACCCACCATTGCGGAAAATACTGGGAGTGCAAACACTCCGTTAAGTCGTGACGAGGTGCTGAAACTGCAACCAAGCCGTAGCGATGCCACCCTCCCTGCAACTCCGCCGGAACTTCGCTACTCTGATGTGCCGAAACTTCCCGAAGAACAACGTGTTGAGGCTGCTGAAGACTCAGCTATTCGCGCTCAGGAAGTGCAACAGCAGAAAAAAGAAGTATTAGACAACGCAAAAAAACAAGTGGCGGTAGTTGCGCCGACACCTGCGCCCGCCACACCAGCACGTCCGGCTGCAACGCAAGCACCAGCCACCACATCAACCGCCGCTACGCCTGCCGCCACTGACCCGAACGCACGTTACCGTCGTACGTTGCCTACGGGATCTTTTACGATTCAAATAGGAGCGTTTAAAACAGAAGATCGCGCTTTAGAGCGGGTTCAAGACCTGCTTAAAAAACGCTATGATGCCTATTACACCATTGCCGATCTGGGTGACAAAGGGATGTGGTACCGCGTTCGCGTTGGTAAATATGATGATATGGCCAAAGCTCGCCAAGTTGCCGACGAGATTAAAGAGAAAGAAAAACTTTTTCCGTATGCTGTAGAAGTGAAAGAGTAAATGAAGGTATATATGGTGCGCTTTTGGGTATGCCTGACGCTTCTTGTATTGCTGGTTGGCTGTGCGCGGAAAATACCGGAAAGTGAATTTGATGGTATTCAATCCTCTACCTATACCAGCGCAGGAACCTACCAAACCGAAGAACAGCGCGAAGCGGAAACCGAAGCGTATGGTAATATCCTCTTGGCCATGGTGCAGGATGATTTCCAACTGGCTTATGATCGACTCCAACTCTACCGCCAGACCTTTGAACCGCCGGCACATCGGATTACCCAACTCGCCGAAATTCAGCAACGGCTTGAACTTCAGCTTGCGTTGACTTCTGGTGTCGATACCGCTGAAGCAGCGGCTGACTCGCATGAATTTGTCCCGCTCACCCAGGCGACGGATGAATTTACGACGCTCTTTCTTGGACAAATTCCGCTAGTTGCCGTTTTGCTTGATATGACAGGGCAGTACTTCCCGTTTTCGCGAGATATATTGCAAGGGATACTGGCCGCTGCCGAAGCCGAAAAATTCTCCTTCCGGTTGATTAACACGGCTACCATTACCCCCGAAGCATTGGTTGATCTAATAGCGTCGTACCGCGTCGTGATCGGCCCCTTACGCCCAGATCGTCTTGCTGTGCTTGAGCCATTTTTGAACGATCCGAATCGTGTCTTTATTTTCCCGACCATTGCGAATAACCCAGCTCATCCGAATCAGTATTCGGTCGGATTGAGCATTGCTGACGAAATCCGTGCCATCAAACGCCAGATGCTGGCCGATAATGTGCAGCGGTATATCTCCTTTGCGCCCGATGATACTATCTCCCAAAGCATTGCGTTGCGACTGAAAAATGAACTGGCGCAAACACCAATTCGTCTCTATCGCGAGCGGACGTACTCTCCATCACAGAATAATCAGTCAGCGTTGATTCGTGAGTTTCGCGGCCGTGTAATTGGTCAAAGCAGTGATCGCGAAAAGTTTGCCACCTATTCGACGGACTTTGACGGGGCGTTTCTCCCTGGCGGGCCTCTGGATGCGCTTGTCGTTGTGCCACAGTTCCCTTTTTATAATTTCAATATGAACATAATCCGCTTGTACGGGACGAGTTTTTGGCAAACGCCGAAACTGTTAGAAGCGGCTCCGCATATCTACGGGGCAAAATTTCCCACCACCTACCTTTCCAACCAAAACTGGTTGCCAGACGTATCGTTCCGGCACCACCTTGCGAGCGTCACCGATCAACTGCCAAGCACGCTCCAAGCCCAAGGATACGACGCCGGGATACTGGCAAAGCAGGTGCTTACTCACGGCATTGAGACGCTTAACAATGCGTGTTTTCTTGGTGTAACCGGCCTGATGTGTCGCGAAGCAGGGCGTCACGTAAAATTTCCTTTTATTGTAGAAGTTACCAGAGGAGGGTTCCGTCTCTATGACGCACCAAGAAACCGCTTTGAATTTGAAGTACCAACCAGCACCATCAATTGAGTTAAAAGTCTCACTCCCTGCCGCTGCTATTGAAGAGGCCGAAGCATGGCTCACCTATTTCGGTGCAGAAGGATTTGTGACGAAAGAGTTAGAAGACGAAGAGGGTCAGGAACGACAAACGATGAAGGCTTACTTCCCGCCTGATGTGTACGAATCCAATCGCGTCGCGGTAGCGCAGTACCTTGAAGAAAAAACTTTTACACCATTTTCGGCGACGACAGTCTTGCCCGCTGATTGGGAAAATTGTTGGAAAGAATTTTTTTCTCCACTCGAGTTGCGCGGTGGCATACTTATCAATCCGGCATGGATTCCGATTACTCCGGAAAAAGCAGCCAGCTATCGTGCGGTAATCTTTATCGATCCCGGTATGGCGTTTGGTACTGGGCAACATCCGACCACCGCACTGTGTATTGAAGCACTTGGTGGGCTGCCAGTGGCAGGTATGTCGGTACTTGATATTGGAACGGGTTCGGGAATTCTTGCCATCTGTGCCCAAAAACTCGGAGCCAAGCCGATTGTTGCGATTGATAATGACTCCGACTGCGAACGAGTGGCACTGAAGAATATGGAGCTGAATGACGTCAATCCTTCTGATATCACCGTGCAAACGGGTACCAGCGATCAGATGCAAGGGGTATTTGATATTGTGTTGGCGAATATCACGGCTGATGTTCACCTCTTATTGATCGATGACTACTTCCGCCTGGGAAAAAAATATCTTGTCCTTTCCGGTATCCTCTGCACGCGTGAAGCAGAAATTACCACTATCCTCCGCCAGAAAGGGTTGCGCAATCTGCAAACGGTTGTCGATGTGGCTGGTCAATGGTGTTCCATTCAAGGAGAGTTTTAGTGGCGTTTTTGGTTGCGCAGCACACGATTACTGACGATCAGTGCGTTCTGAGTGGCGACGATTTTCACCATCTCGTGCGAGTGTTGCGCGCCAAAGAGGGCTCTGTTATCCCTATTATCACCGACCAGAATATTCGCTATCGCGGATTGGTCAGTGCGGTCGATGATTCCAGCGCTACGATTACGCTTCTTGACCCCCAGCAGCATAATATTGAATCGCCGGTACGGATTATCGTGGCGTGCGCCCTTACGAAAGGGAACCACATCTTCGACACGATGCGGATGTTCACCGAACTTGGCGCAAGCGAGTTGATCCTTTTCCATTCGCAACACACGGTTGTCCAGTATACTTCACAGAGCTTTGCTGCCAAACGGCAGAAACTGCAGCGTATATCGGAAGAGTCGCAAAAACAGAATCAACGTACAGCGCCAGTACAGGTGAGCGATGTGTGTTCCTTCAAAGACCTTTTTCAGGGGACATACGGCGAAATTCCGAAGGTGCTTTTTTACGAAAAAGATGGGCAGAATCTAAGCGATATTTCGTTGTCAGCCATGCCATCATTGATGCTCATTTTTGGGCCAGAAGGTGGATTTCATCGTGATGAAATTGCCTTTGCGCAGCACAAAGGTACCCATTTCGCCACGCTCGGCCCGCGCATTCTCAAAGCTCAGACGGCTCAGATTGCAGGCGTGACACTTGCCCAGCATGTGTTTGGTGATATGTAATGTGGCAAGAATACCCGTAGCCGTTTGGGGAGTTTGCCAGTCATCTCGAACGAAGTGAGAGATCTAGATTTCTCCTCGCGCTGCTCGTTCGAAATGACGGATTGTGGCAGCCACAGATACTGAAACAGAGAAATTATCGAAAAGGAGAACGATATGACAGATGTTCAACTTCGTGAATTACTGACGCGCACAAAAACCATCGCCGTCGTTGGCTATACCCCAAAAGAAGGGCGGGCGGCAAACTCGGTCACTGCTTACCTCCACCGCGAGGGATATCACATCATCCCCGTGAATCCAGCGTATGCCGGACAAACGTTTTTCGGCGCTACCTGCCTTGCTTCGCTTGATGAACTGAGTGAGCCGGTCGATATGGTCAATATTTTTCAACGATCTGAAAACGTACCACCCTTTGTCGATCAGGCGATTTCCGGTCGGGCAAAATCTATTTGGATGCAACTTGGTATTGCCCACGAAGAATCCGCCAACAAAGCGCGCACACACGACATAACCGTTGTAATGGATGCCTGCTTGATGGTGGAGCATGCTAGAATTTTCGGGAAACAACCAATTCATTGATAAAGGATTTTTATATGCTCACTCCCGCTCAAGCGCTCGATACTGTTTTAGAACACATTCGCACCATTGGCACCGAACGGATAAGCCTTTTCGAAGCCCAGAACCGTGTTGTCGCACGGGATCTTACGTCGCAGCGTTCGTTACCACCTTGCGACAATGCCGCTATGGATGGATTTGCGGTGCGTGCTGCAGATATTGCGGAGCTTCCGGCACGATTGACCGTACAAGGGACGATTGCCGCGGGTGATGATGTCACTGCACTGAAGCTTTTACCTGGTCATTGCTACCGCATTATGACGGGAGCATTCATTCCAGCGGGGGCGGATACCGTGGTGGAATATGAAATTACCCGTTCTGAAGGTGAGCAGGTTACCGTACTTGAACCGAAAAAACTGGCAGCGAATATCCGCCGCGCAGGCGAAGATATTGCTCGTGGTGCCACGATTCGCTGTCAGGGGGAACCTGTCCGCCCATGGCATATTGCGCGGTACATTTCGGCGGGGGTTTTCTATTTCTCGGTCTATCGCCGTCCTCGCGTGGCGGTGATATCGTCGGGCAATGAAATTGTCGATCCTGGGACGCTTGATGATTCAACGAAAACGTACGACTCGAATGGACCGGCGGTGGCGGCACTTTTGCGTAACATTGGGTGCGAAGTGGTTTACCTTGGCGTCAGTCGTGATGATGAGGCGAGCTTGCAAGCAATGTTCAGCGATTTGAGCGGTTTCGATGCCGTTATTACTTCGGCAGGGATATCGGCTGGCGATTTTGATATGATGAATCGCGTCGCGAAGAATCTTGGCATCCGCTGGCACTTCCAAAGCGTGAGTCAAAAACCCGGCAAGCCAATTTCGTTCGGAGTGCTCCATGGCACAACACTACTTTTTGCCCTCCCTGGAAACCCTATTAGCTCAATGTTTTGTGCCTATTTTTACCTTTTGCCTGCCATGCGCAAAATGGCGGGATATGCGTCATTCGCCAATGTTGCTGTGAACGTGGAACTTGGTGCCGGTACGAAAAAGACAAAAAAGCGGACGCAATTTGATCGCGCCCGCTTGCAAATTGAAAATGGGAAGCTGATAGCGTATCCCGCGGCAAATCAAGATTCGCATGTGATAGATTCGATGGTTGAATCGAATGCGTTTCTCGTTTTGGAGCCACAAAGCGAATATCGCCAGGGCGATATTGTCGCCGCATACGTCCATAATGCGGCGGGGTTGCTCGGAGGAATTTAGCGCGTTTCGGAGTAAAAGCTACCCTTCGCGCCTAATAGCCGATACCAGCCGCTTGAATTGATCCGATATCATGGGCGTGGCATGGGGTTACACCGTACGTCATGTTGCACGAAGGGCAGCTTGACTCCAATGTTTCCATCACAAACTCTGTCTGGCAGTTGGTACAGGTGAAATCGACCGGAATTGGAAAAAAACTGATGGTTGAAACCCATCATGCGCAACTTATCGACTACTTGCGTGCCGCTGGCAAAAGAACCGCTACATCCACTGTGCATATTGACCCCTTATGTAAAATTTTTTGTGACATATAGTTTCGGTGTATGTGCAGTTGCATGCACCATTAATGCCCTTATACCCCTTCTCTCAGTAAATAAAATTGATATATGTCAAGATCAAAATAGAAGCACCATTTTTCTTGTTATCTTGGGGAAAAGTGAGTATGTTTTGTGCGGAATTACTCATGTGTTTAAGAGAGAGAAATAGATACAACAATATATCCGGAGGGGCTTATGCTGTATGCCAGTCCAGTTAAGATAGCGCTACTTATTATCCTTGGGATAAGCCAATTCGGGCTCATGTTTTTATCTGATATGGCACTTCGCGTGTCGTGTAGTTTGGTGGTGCTAGTTGCTACTATTCTTGTGCTTTTCCTCCTCATGCGCGACTATCGCAAAAAGGTGGTGCAAGAGAAAGAACAGGCGGAAGCAGGGATCTTCGAGCGTATACACGAAGTGCTCACCCCTATCTATAATATCCTCCATCAACGGGCAGAATTGGTTCCCGTCATTAACGCGCAAATCCAAGAAGTTATCGATGATAGCGGATCGGCGATTGAGTCCATAGGGACTCGCTTTGGGGATATTATTGATCGGGCGCAATCGCAATCAAAAAAGGCAGAAAGTGCCTTTTCTGAATTGATTACCTCCAATAATACAGATGATGATGGTCTGATGGAAGGGATCATGGATAACGTCAAAGGTTCCATGCACCGCATCATTGAAGACTTGAAACAGTCGGGACTTTTCACGACAAAAATATGCTCGAACCTTGATGTTCTTATGAAGCGGTCGGAAAAAATCAATTCCATTGTGGGACAGGTTGGTGAAATTGCCGACCAAACAAATTTACTTGCGCTCAATGCCGCTATCGAAGCGGCGCGCGCCGGAGAACATGGTCGCGGATTCGCTGTAGTAGCTGATGAAGTGCGAAAGTTATCGGAGCAATCCAACCGCTTTGCGCTCGATATTAAAACCGCCATCAATCAAATAACCGACGAAATGCGCGGCGTGTATACGCTGGCAATATCCGAATCTGAAAAAGTTGAGCACGCCACAAAAGATGCCGAAGAAGCGGTGATAGGATCACTGGAAAAAATTGATGTCGGGATTAAAGTTTCCGGCATGATGATGACCGAACTTGCCAGCGAAACCAACGAACTTGCCAACGATATTGGCATGATCGTTGTTTCTATGCAGTTCCAAGATATCAATCGCCAACGGCTGGAACACGTCATGCAGCCACTAGAAAAGATTCAGGGCGAGCTGGTGAAAATTGCTGCGAACCTGAAGCATATTGAAGAACTAAAAAGCGATATAGACGAAGAAGATTTGAACCAGTGGCTGAAAGAAATTTACACCATGGAATCAGAACGGGTCTTACTCGAAAAGAAGCACGCTGGACATCAAGCTGCTGCACCAGTCGCTGCTACGCACCATCCAGAACCAGACCTTTGGGGTGACGAGCCAGCAAAACCTGCGAAAGCCCCAGCAGCGCAACCAAAACCGCAGAAGCCGAAGCCTGAGCCGAAAGCGGCAGATCTCGGCGACAATGTGGAACTGTTTTAACCGCATTCTGTGAAGGGCAGTGTTCTGCTGTCCGTATGTCATTTCGAACGAGCATCGCGAGGAGAAATCTTGATCTCTCACTCCGTTCGCGATGACAGGTGGATACTGCAACGCCTCATGGCAAAGGAAAAGTCAGTGGCGAGAAAATATGGAGGAGACGACCATGATCCATGCGCAAGTGATCCATGAAAACGATGGGAACACCACTGTCAGCCTCGGTGGGGAAATTACCATAGAAAATATTGGCCAAGCTCGCGAAGCACTGCTTGAGGCGGTGCAGGCCAGTTTGCACAGTGTAACAGTCGACTTTGTGCCGGAATCGCAGGTGGATATCAGCCTCATTCAGCTTTTGTGCGCGTCGCACCGCAGTGCCGAAGAACTCAATAAGCGGATTACCATGAAAGCACCGCTCCTACCAGCGCTGAACGACTTGGCGTCCCGTTCTGGCTTTGCGAGTTGCGCCGGTTGTACTGCCCAGATTGATAAAACATGTTTATGGAAATATATAGAGAGCGTTGAAGGAGGTTTATAGATGTCAAAAACAATTTTAAGTGTCGACGACTCTGCCAGCATTCGTCAGATGGTAAAATTCACTCTCAAGCAAGCGGGCTATAACGTCGAAGAAGCGGTGGATGGTAAAGATGGCCTTGCCAAAGCTTCTGCCAAGAAGTTTGATATGGTGATTACCGACCTGAACATGCCGAATATGGATGGTATAGCGTTAATTCGCTCGCTGCGGGCGTTGCCGAATTACAAATTTGTCCCGATGGTAATGCTGACAACAGAATCACAAGATGGCAAAAAACAAGAGGGCAAAGCCGCCGGAGCGACCGGCTGGATTGTGAAACCATTTCAACCGGAGCAATTACTAGCAGTTGTCAAAAAAGTACTGGGGTAGTGCCATGATGGAAAATCCGCAAGAGGTATTCAAGCAAGAAGCCTACGAACTGCTGGAAGTCCTTGAAAGTTCACTGCTCGAACTCGAAAACACGCCCGACGACATGGAAGTGGTCGGCAAAATATTTCGTGCCATGCACACCATTAAAGGGTCGGGAGCCATGTTTGGCTTCAAGACCCTTTCTGAATTTGTGCACGACATTGAAACGGCATACGACTTGGTGCGTGGGGGAAAACTGCAGGTAAGTCAGGCGATTATTGACCAATCGTTGACTTCAACAGACGTGATTAAGCGGATGTTGGAAGACGACTCTATTACACTCGATGATCCCGCCGCGGCGGGAATCCTCCGCTTCTTTCGTGGTTTTACGCGAGCGAAAACGGAACATGCCGAAGCAGCGCCCAAACCACAAAGCCCCACCAAAAAAGAGCAAAAGCCCACCTCGGAAGACCTCACCACGTACCGCATCCGCTTTAAGCCGCATGCTGATATTTTCCTGCACGGCGTCAATCCTGTCCTTTTACTCGATGAACTCAATGCTATGGGGTACGCCAAGGTGATTGCCCACAGCAATGCTATTCCTGACCTTGCAACAATCGATACCGATAAGTGCTACATCTATTGGGATATTCTCCTTTCGACAGAAAAAGACATCAACGCCCTGCGCGATGTGTTTATCTTTGTCGAAGACGATTGCGATTTGCATATCGACGTCATCGACCGCATGAGCGATGACGATGGCGAAGTCCACATCAAGCGGATTGGCGATATTCTCGTTGAAAAAGGGGACATCTCGCGCGAAGAGCTTGACGCCGTCATGCAGTCGCGCAAACTCATCGGCGAAATGCTGATCGAAAAAGGACTCGTGCAACCTTCGGTGGTCGAAGCAGCCGTGCAAGAGCAAAAACACATCCAAGAAGCGCGCGAGAAAAAAGGCGAAGCCGAAGCAATTGCTTCGATCCGCGTCCCTTCCGATAAACTCGACATTCTGGTTGACCTCGTCGGCGAACTCGTCACCGTGCAAGCACGCTTGACACAAACCGCCGTGCAGGAAAATGATCCCGAAATGACCAAACTCGCCGAAGAAGTCGAACGACTCGTCTGGGCACTGCGCGATAACACCATCAGCATTCGCATGCTGCCAATCGGCACCATCTTCAATAAATTCCGCCGCTTAGTGCGCGACCTATCGCGTGATCTTGGCAAAGAAATCGACCTTGTTACCGAAGGCGAAGAGACCGAACTCGATAAAACCGTTATAGAAAAACTGAACGACCCATTGGTTCACCTCATCCGCAACAGCCTTGATCACGGCATCGAAATGCCCGCGGTGCGCGAAGCCGCTGGCAAGCCGCGCGCCGGAAAAATCCTCCTTTCTGCCAAACACTCCGGCGATAGCGTCCTGATACAGATTATCGATGATGGCAAAGGGATTGATCCCGACGTGATCCGCGCCAAAGCGATTCAAAAAGGGATGATTGGCGAACATGCCGAACTCAGCCGCAAAGAAATCTTTGACCTCATCCTCGCACCCGGATTTTCGACCAGCGAAAAAGTATCCAGCGTTTCGGGGCGGGGCGTCGGCATGGACGTTGTAAAACGAAACATCGACGCCATGCGCGGCACGGTGGAAATTACCAGTGAAGTAGGCAAAGGGTCGACCATGTCACTGCGCCTACCGCTGACATTAGCCATCATCGACGGCCTGCTCGTCAAAATCGCCGATCAGTCATTCATTATCCCGCTCTCCAATGTCCGTGAATGTATTGAACTCACACGCCACGATGTTGCCAATACCCACGGGCGCAACGTAATTCGCGTGCGAGACGAAATCGTGGCCTACATCAGCCTGCGCGACTTTTTCGGACTCAGCGGCGAAGCGCCCGAGTTTCAGCAGATAGTGATTACCGAACTCGATGGACATAAAACCGGCTTTGTCGTTGATACCGTGATCGGCGATCACCAGACTGTTATTAAATCACTCGGGAAATCGTTTAAGCATATTCAGGGCGTTTCTGGAGCAACGATCCTTGGCGACGGCTCCATCGCTCTGATTGTCGATATTGGCAAGGTATATGAGGGACTGGTGACGGCCAGCTACCAAGAGGAGATGCCTATGGCAAGTCAGTAAATGCTACTGCCGCTTGTTTTCGCGCTGGTGTCACTTCGAGCGTCAGCGAGAAATCTGACATCCCTGAACATGGCACTTGAGTCATTTCGAGCGTTGGCGAGAAATCTGATAACTTTAGTGTATTACTCGGTGTCATTTCGAACGAGCAGCGCGAGAAGAAATCTAGATCTCTCACTTCGTTCGAGATGACCGGTTGACTTGCTGAATATTTGCTTTTTGCAAAAGAACACTATGTATTTTTGAAGAGACAAAGGAGTTCACTATGAAGAACATGAAACTCGGACAAAAGATTGGTTTTGGTTTTGGAGCGTTGATTCTGATTGCCTTTTTACTTGGTGGCATTGCTGTGTACAACATGAATGATGTGCAAAATGGTGCCGAAAAACTTGCCGAGGCGTATGTGCCGGAAGTGGCGGTCGCAACGAACGTGGAGCGGTATTCTTTGCAAACGATGGGCTATATGCGTGCGTATGGAGTAAGTGAGGATGATGCCCATTATAAGCTGGCACAGGACTATCTCACGCAAGTCAACAAGTACTTGGCTGATGCCAAAAGCCACGGGGAAAAATTTCAACTCCCAGGGCTGATTGAGAACGCGCGTTTAGCACAGATTCAGGTCAGTGAGTATGAACGACTTGCTGCACAGACTCAGGAATATATCCGTGCGATGGCGCGCGACCGTATTATGATGAACGATACGGCACGTACGTTTGCTGAGCAGCTAATCGCCTTTATTGAAAGCCAAGAAGAAACGCTGAAAAAACAAATAACCGATGGCGACAATGCGGATAACCTCTTGCGCCGTCAGCACCGCGTGACAGAAGGGAACCATATCCTTGATTTGGGCAACGATGTGCGCCGTATGAATTTCCAAGCACAGGCCACACGTAATCCCGAAGTAATGCTGGCGGCTATGAAGCTGTTTCCGGAAATGGATAAAATTATCGAAGAATTGATTGCTGCGAGCCGCGTTGAAGCCAATAAGCAACAGTTGCAGGCAGTACGTACTGCGGCGCATGGCTACCGCGATGCCATGAATACCTTCCTTAAAAACTGGACTGACCTACAGCAGCTTGGCGGACAACGTCAGATAGTAGCCGACAAGGTACTGGAAGCGGCACAAAAAACAGCCCAGGTCGGGATGGATGAAACACAAAATATTGCGAACGAAGCGGTAGTCAACCTGAACCGTGCTTCAATGATCATGATCATCGGCCTCTCTATCGGTTTGGTCATTGGTGTGATTATCGCTATCGTGATCACTCGTGGCATCGTCCGCCCTGTTACGATGGGTGTGATATTTGCCGAGCAAATTGCCAATGGCGACGTTTCCAAGCAACTCGATATTGATCAAAAAGACGAAATCGGCCAACTCGCAACGGCGCTGAATGTGATGGTAGCGAAGCTGAAACAGGTGGTTATTGACGTTAAGAGTGCGTCGGATAACGTGTCAGCAGGATCGCAAGAACTCAGTTCGTCGGCACAGCAGCTTTCACAAGGGGCGACCGAGCAGGCCGCTTCTGCCGAAGAGGCATCGTCCGCAATGGAGCAAATGGCATCTAATATCAATCAGAATGCCGATAATGCCCTGCAAACCGAAAAAATCGCATTGAAAGCCGCTGCCGACGCGCGTGAAGGCGGCGAAGCGGTACAACAAACGGTCAGAGCTATGAAAGAAATCGCCAGCAAAATTTCGATTATCGAAGAAATTGCTCGTCAAACGAATCTTCTCGCCTTGAACGCTGCGATTGAAGCGGCTCGTGCTGGTGAGCATGGCAAAGGGTTCGCCGTCGTTGCTTCCGAAGTCCGCAAACTCGCCGAACGTTCGCAGGAAGCGGCGGGAGAAATCATCAAACTTTCGACCAGCAGTGTGGAAGTAGCGGAGCAGGCTGGGAGCTTGCTGGAACGGATTATCCCAGACATTCAGCGCAACGCGGAGTTGGTGCAGGAAATTTCGGCCGGCAGCAACGAGCAAAGAACGGGAGCGGAGCAAATCAACCAAGCGATTCAGCAGCTTGACCAAGTTATTCAGCAGAACGCGGGGGCTTCGGAAGAGATGGCTTCGACCGCCGAAGAGCTATCTAGCCAAGCAGAAACTCTGCAAGACACGATGGCGTTCTTTAAAGTGGGTGACGAAGGGCAAAGTACAAAAATGCGCCTCAGTACCTCGCATGGCAAGTCAAAATCAGGGCGCCATTTTGATGTCCATCGTGTAGAACCAAAAAAGAGCAGCTCTGCCAATCCGCATATCAGTAAAGGTGGCGTGAAAATCAATCTTGATGAAAAAGGAAAGCACGACAAGCTTGACGATGAATTTGAGAAGTTCTAAAGGGGGCACCATGCAAACCAATAGTGTTGAAACCAAAGGAAGTAGTGTCCCGCTGCAAGTGTTGACATATCGGCTGGGCGACGAAGTGTTCGGTGTCGAAATTATGTCGGTGCGCGAAGTACTTGATTACACCGTCATCACAAAAGTGCCACGGACGCCAGAGTTTATGCGCGGTGTGATTAACCTGCGTGGGAACGTGGTGCCGGTGATCGATTTGAAAATGAAACTTGGCATGGGGCGGACGGAGCAAACGGTCAATTCGTGCATTATCATCATGGAAGTGACGCAAGACGGGGAACTCCTCGTCTTGGGTTGTCTGGCTGATTCGGTACAAGAAGTGGTCGATTTTGAAGGGAAAAACATCGAAGATGCCCCGCGCATCGGCACCAACATGAACACGGAATTCATCAAAGGGATGGCGAAGCAAGAAGAGAAGTTTGTCATCATCCTTGATACCAATCGGATTTTTTCGGCGAACGAGTTAACGACGATCGAACAAGCGGCGGCAGCTGGAACATAGTTTTCTCTTGAGGAGGGTGCGATGAAGAATGTCAGGATTGGAGTAAAGTTAATCGCTGGGTTTCTGGTAATAGCGTTGATTACGCTCATCGTTGGGATGGTTGGACTCTACAGCCTCAATACGATGGATAACCAGATGACCTATATTGGCGAACAACGCATGCCGAGTGTTGTGAACCTCATGCAAATGGACACTGCGATTGAATCCATCCGCGTAGTACAACGCACGCTCCTCAACCCAAGCCTAAAAGAAGAAGACCGCAAGCGGCAGTTTGCAAACTACGAACGCGCTATGAATGACTATCAAGCGGCGTGGGCGCGTTACAACGAAGTATCTCGCTCCGCTGAAGGGGAAGCACTTGTGCAGCAGTACCTTCCCGCTTGGAATGCTTTTGTAAAAGAAGTGGATGAGTTTTTCCGCTTAACGCGCGAGTTAGAAAAGAATGGCATTCTCAACCCAGTTGAGCTTTCAATGCAGCTCCAGCGATTCCGTGGCGATCACCATGTAGTGATGGAAAATGCATTATTGTTGCTGTATTCCGGCAGAAGTTTTGATGGTGGTACCGATCCTACGGGATGTAATTTTGGACGGTGGATGCCAACGTACCGTTCCACGAATCAGGAACTGAATGCCATGATCGATGGGATGAAGCAAAGCCACGATCCGTTTCACCACGGCATTGCTGAGTTAAAAAATCTGGTTGCGGCGGGAAAAACGGTTGAAGCACAACAGGTGTTTCGCAACGTCATTAACCCGGCGGCACAACAGACGTTTGCTACCTTCGATGTGTTGATTGAAGAAGCGACAAAGGCCGCACGCCTGTATCAAGCCATGGAACACCAAGCTATGGTTACGGTTGTGGAAAAGCAGCGTGAAATGCTCACTATCATGGATCGTTTAGTGAATTTGAACCAAAATCAAGCAACAAATGCCGTTGCGAACGCGCATGCAATGGCGTTGCAGGCGGAAATAATTGCTATTATCTCTTCACTCATTGGTGTGGCGTTGGCTATTACGCTTGGGATTATTCTTTCCCGCGCTATTTCTCGTCCAGTGGCTAAAGGAGTGATCTTTGCAGAAACCATCGCTGCTGGTGACGTTTCGCAGCAGCTTGATATTGATCAAAAAGATGAAATTGGCCAGCTGGCGGCAGCCCTCAATACAATGGTTGCCAAGTTGCGGCAAGTCGTTGTCGACGTCAAGAGTGCTTCGGATAATGTTTCCGCAGGTTCGCAGGAGTTAAGTTCTTCGGCGCAGCAGCTTTCCCAAGGGGCAACTGAACAGGCGGCTTCGGCAGAAGAGGCTTCGTCGGCTATGGAGCAGATGGCTTCAAATATCAATCAAAATGCCGATAACGCATTGCAGACCGAAAAAATTGCCCTGAAAGCGGCCAGTGATGCTCGTGATGGTGGCGAAGCGGTACAGCAGACGGTGCGTGCGATGAAAGAGATTGCCAGCAAGATTTCTATTATTGAAGAGATTGCCCGTCAAACCAATCTGCTCGCACTGAATGCGGCTATCGAAGCGGCACGTGCCGGAGAGCACGGCAAAGGGTTTGCGGTGGTGGCATCTGAAGTACGGAAGTTGGCGGAGCGTTCACAAGAGGCGGCGGGAGAAATTATCAAGCTTTCTACTTCCAGCGTGAATATTGCCGAAAAAGCTGGTAGCTTGCTGAATCAAATTATTCCTGATATTCAGCGCACAGCGGAATTGGTTCAGGAAATTACGGCTTCCAGCAACGAACAGCGGACCGGGGCGGAGCAGATCAATCAGGCGATTCAGCAACTTGATCAGGTTATTCAGCAAAATGCTGGCGCGTCTGAAGAGATGGCTTCGACATCCGAGCAACTTTCGAGTCAGGCGGAATCGCTTCAGGATACCATTGCTTTCTTTAAGGTTGGAGATGAGCACCAAAGCACAAAATTACAGTTGGCTGCGTCGGGCGCCACACGCAGATAGTGTCAAAATTTTCAATTAGATAGAGGGGTATATCGCCCCTCTTTTTTTTGGCTTTTTGGCTAATTTGCGTATGGAGAAATAGCAATTTATGGTAAAAGTTATTAAGTAGATTCGAATGAGTGAGGGGTAAGAATGGCCGAGGTCGATCTTGCAATATTTCGAGAAAACATCAGCGATGCAGATTTCAAACGGCTCAAAGAGTATATTGAATCGCATTGTGGTATTAAACTTGGCGACACAAAACGGCAAATGGTTGAAGGTCGGCTGCGCAAACGGCTGCGCGAACACGGATTTGCCAGTTATCGCGAATATCTCGATTTTGTTTTTCATACCCCACAAGGTGAAGATGAAATCATTTCACTTATCGATGTGTTAACTACCAATAAAACAGACTTTTTTCGCGAACCGGCCCATTTTGACTTTCTCGTTGGCCACGCTATTCCAGAAATTATTCCGTTGCTGCGACGGGATAATCGACGAATCTTTAAAGTTTGGTCAGCGGGATGTTCCACTGGTGAAGAACCGTATACTTTGGCGATGGTGCTGTTTGATGCGCTTGCCAGTTATGGATCGTCGATCGATTTTTCTATTTTAGCGACCGATATATCGACGCAAGTGCTCGAAAAAGCCCATCAAGGCATTTATGATCAGGCAAAAGTAGAAAGTCAAATTCCATCAAGTCTCCAGCGCAAATTTATGCTGCGCAGTAAAGATCGCAGTCGCAAACTAATGCGTTTTGCGCCAGAAGTCCGTTCGCGTTTATCGTTTAAGCGGCTCAATTTCATGGATGCTACGTATGGTTTGAAAGAAAAATTCGACGTGATTTTCTGCCGTAACGTGCTTATTTACTTTGATAAAAAAACACAGGAAGCTATCTTACGCAAGCAAATTGCGCATCTGAGCGATGATGGCTACCTTTTTCTTGGCCATTCTGAGACGCTCAATGGAATGAATTTACCCCTTCGCGGGTGTTACCCGACAGTGTATAAAAAAATATAAAATGGGGATGTGATTGATGCCATCGTGTGTGGCAGAGAGGGGGTGCTGTGATCAATTTTTCAAACGCATATTATTTGAAGCCAGCGCAAGGAGTTGTTTTTGACACTCCGCATGTGGTGCATACCATCCTTGGTTCCTGCGTGGCGGTGACGATGTTTAATGCCCGCCTGAAAATTGGGGGGATTACGCATGCGATGTTGCCATCAGCGACAGAGGAAACAACCCATAAGTGTGTACAATGTCACAAGTATGCTGATTGCTGCGTTAAATTTCTCCATGCAAAGTTTCAATCGTATGGGATCAATCGAACGGAAGTTGAAGTCAAACTTTTCGGTGGCTCTGACATGTTTCAAACCGCCGATTCTGGGCGTGGCGTAAAAACTATTGGTCACCAGAATGTGGAAGTGTCGCTGCGTGTGTTAGATGAGCTTGGGTATCGGATTTCTGCTCAGGATATTGGTGGGTCGTTGGGACGAAAACTGTACTTTTCGACCGACACCGGCGCGATATTCCTGAAACGGATACAACGTCTGCATGCGGAGGAGTGAGCATGGCGCTCAAAGGGAAAATTAACGTACTGGTGGTCGATGACTCGGCGGTGGTACGTCAAACATTGCAACAAATCCTGCAATCCGATTCGCAAATTGGCGAGGTGGTAACGGCTGGTGATCCGTATGCGGCAACAGAAAAACTTGAATCATTTGTGCCCGACGTGATTACGCTGGATGTCGAAATGCCGCGCATGGACGGGTTGACCTTTCTGAAAAAGCTGATGTCGCAGCACCCGATTCCGGTGGTGATGTGTTCCAGTTTGACGATTGATAATTCCGAAACCTTCATGAAAGCACTCGAATATGGTGCCGTTGATATTATTCAAAAACCGTCACTCGGTACGAAGCAATTCCTTGAAGAAGCGAAAACCCGTATTTGTGACACGGTAAAAGCTGCAGCCAGTGTGAACATGAAGACGCATCGCGCCCGTTTTAAGCCAATGCAGGTAGCGCCAAAGCTAACCGCTGATGTTATCCTCGCCAAAGGGAATGAATCAAATAAAGCGATGGCGAAAACAACGGAAAAAGTGGTGCTGGTCGGCGCTTCAACCGGAGGCACTGAAGCGCTGCGGGTGTTCTTGGAGATGTTTCCCGAAGATTCGCCGGGGATTGTCGTCGTACAACACATGCCGGAAAATTTCACCAAATCGTTTGCCGAGCGGCTCGATTCGCTCTGTCGCATTACCGTGAAAGAAGGGGAAAATGGCGATACCGTTCTACCGGGGCGTGCCATTATCGCCCCTGGCAATAAGCATATGCTGATCAAACGGAGCGGTGCGCGGTACTATGTAGAAATTAAAGACGGGCCATTGGTCAGTCGCCACCGCCCATCCGTTGATGTTCTCTTTCGTTCCGGGGCGCGCTATGTTGGTGCCAATGCCATTGGGGTTATTATGACCGGTATGGGCGATGATGGTGCCAAAGGGATGCTGGAAATGAAAGAGGCTGGTGCTTACACGATAGCGCAGGACGAAGCGACCTCGGTTGTTTTTGGTATGCCCAAAGTGGCCATTCAGATTGGAGCGGTGAACGATATCGCCCCGCTGGAAAAAATCTGCCAGATGGTTATGGGAGCGTACCGCGGCAGGCGATGAGGATCTTGGTATGATATTGCACGCTGATCACCTCAACTCTGTTTTCCGAGGCACTCACTATGACCCGCACTGTACTCAAGATATTCGTTCCGCTTTTGATCCTTGCTGTTGGCCTGTTGATAGCTCGCCAGATTATTGCCCGCAAAACTCTTCCGCAACCAACCCCACCCGCTGAAGTTGCGGTGCTTGTGGATGTAATCGTACCGGAACCAGCCCAAGGGGCATCGCGCATTGCCGCGTCGGGTACGGTGACACCATTGCGCCAAACGGTGCTGGCCGCGCAAGTTGCAGCACGGGTGGAGCGGATTCACCCGGCCTTATTGGTAGGCGGTGTTGTTACGGCGGGTACTGAGTTGATTGTCTTTGACAGTGCCGATATGGTATTTCGCCTGAAGCAGGCTGAAGCCGCGCTGAGTGCCGCGATCTATGAACTGGAAGTCATTGAAGCCAAGCGCGATCTGGCACGTACTGAATGGGAGCAGTTTACTTCGCACCGCGCGGACGCTGCCGCGCTGCAACCAACGTCATTGGTGCTGTATGAACCGCAGGTGCGCAATGCCAAAGCCGCGCTCGCTTCGGCTCAGGCCTCGGTAGAAAATGCCGCGTTAAATGTGGCACGTTCCACCGTCGTCGCGCCGTATGACGCCCTCGTAACGGAAAAGTTGATTGATGAAGGGCAGTTCGTCACCGTCGGCGCCAAGCTTGCCACTGTCGCGGCTATTGACGTTGCCGAGGTGGAAATTCCACTGGCGCAGCGTGACTTTGAACAGATCGACTGGAAGCAGCCACCCATGTTTACCGTGACGCGACCCAGCCAGAACGCACCGCAGTGGCACGGAGTGCTGCATCGCAGTCGCGGAACCGTTGATGCCGCGCGCCGTACGGTGATGGTGATTGGTCGTGTGTCGAATCCCTATTCAAACAAGGGGCAGAACACTCCACTAGAGTTTGGCACGTTTGTCAATGTGGTGATTGCCGGAAAGTCATTACAAGGACTTACGCGCCTGCCGCACCGCGCATTGCGCGAACAGAACACGCTCTGGGTGGTCGAAAATACGCAAACCTTAGCGATCCGCCCGGTGAGTGTGGTGTGGTCAGAACCAGATTCGGTCTACATTCGTGAAACGTTTGCCGAAGGGGAAACCGTTGTGACGTCGCCGCTCAGTGCACCGCTGGCGGGAATGCGTGTGCGTGTCGGCACCGTTCACGGGACAACGCTCCATGAATAGCCTGATCCGTTGGATGACCTCCAACCGTGTCGCTGCCAATCTTTTGATGGTCACGCTCTTGATCGTTGGTGCCATTGTCGGTAGCGGCTTAAAACAAGAAATTTTTCCCGAAATTGTGCTGGATACTGTGCGCGTCAGTGTTGCCTATCCCGGAGCCGCGCCGGGCGAAGTGGAAGATTCGCTGGTGATCAAGATTGAAGAGGCGATCGGATCACTCAGTGGCATTAAACGCGTTCGTTCGCAGGCGGCGGAAGGGTTGGGCGTCGTCAACGCCGAAATCCGTGAAGGGGTCGATGTCGATCTCATGTTGCAGGAGATTAAGGGCGAAGTGGATCGGATTGATTCCTTTCCCGAAGAAGCGTTGCAGCCGATGGTGGTAAAGGTCGATAACCGCCAGCAGGTTATTTCGATTGCCCTTTCTGGGGCGCTCGCCGAGTCGCAGTTACGCGCTCAGGCGGAGTTGATTCGCGACGAGCTGCTGGCATTGCCAGATATTACCCTCGTGGAAATCGGTGGCACGCGTGCACCGGAAATTGCGGTTGAAATAGAAGAAGCCACGCTGCGTCAGTATGCGTTGACGCTCGAAGGGGTAGCAAAATCTATCGGTTCCTTATCGCTTGACTTGCCCGGCGGGAGCATTCGTGCCGCTGGGGGAGATATTCTGGTGCGGACGGCAGAAAAACGCTTGCAGGCCAGTGCGTACGAAAACCTGCCGATACTTGCTGGTGCGGCAGGCGAGCAAGTGCTCCTCGGAGACATTGCAACCGTGCGCGAATCGTTTGTGGATGTTGATCTGCGTTCGCGGTTAGGCGGCCAGTCTGCTGTCACCGTGGCGGTGTACCGCGTCGGCAATCAAAAGCCTATCGCCATAGCGGATACCGTCAAAGAGTACGTGGAACGCAAACAACAGGAACTGCCGCCAACGGTACAACTCGCTGTGCTGGACGATCGCGCGGAAATCTTAAAAAGCCGCATGAATCTTTTGCTGCGCAATGGCGCGATTGGGTTGATTCTGGTGCTTGTGACGCTGGGATTGTTTCTCGATCTGCGGCTGGCATTCTGGACAACCATGGGAATACCCATTTCCTTTCTGGGGGCACTTATGGTGTTGCCGATGGCCGATGTGTCGATCAATATGGTTTCGTTATTTGCGTTTATCCTGGCGTTGGGGATTGTTGTTGATGATGCCATTGTGGTTGGGGAAAATATTTACACGCACCGACAAATGGGGAAAAAACTCTACGATGCCGCTATCGATGGGACGCTGGAAGTAGCTGGGCCGGTAATATTTTCAATTCTCACCAGCGTGGCGGCCTTCGCGCCAATGCTGCTGGTAACGGGTATGATGGGGAAATTCATCATAGTGATTCCCGTGGTGGTGATTTCGGTGCTGCTGATTTCGCTGGTAGAAGCGCTGCTTATCCTCCCCGCCCATCTTTCAGGCAAACATGCTAATCAACCGTATAGAGGTCCAATGGCCTTACTGGAGCGGGTGCGTCAAAAAACTTCTGCTGGGCTGGAGTGGTTTGTCGCCGTGCCATACGCCAAGGCGCTTAACTTCTGCTTGGAATGGCGCTATGCCACCGTTGCCAGTGCGGTTGTTTTGCTGGCGCTGGTTTTGTCGCTGGTGATCGGTGGCGTCATCAAGTTTACGTTTATGCCAAAAGTAGATGCCGATATTGCCAAAGTGCAGCTTATGCTCCCGTATGGAAGCCCGTTTGAAAGTACGCTGAGTGCTGCCGAGCGGCTGGAACAAGGGGCGTTGCGAGTCTTGGCACGGCTGGATGCGGAAGCCGGAACGCCAGTATCCCGTGCGCTGTACACGGTGGTGGGGTCGTATGGCCTGAGTAGTTCGCCGCAGGGGGGAGCCGCACCATCGGGAGGTCATCTGGCTGAAGTGCAGGTTCATCTGGTTCCCAGTGATGAACGAATGTTCGGTTCGCAGGAGTTTCTTGACGCGTGGCGCGAAGCTGTCGGCGAAATTGCCGGCGTCCGCTCCCTGAATTTCAGTGCCAATCTCGCCAGCTTTGGCGCTCCTGTTGATGTGGCGTTGTCGCACCGCGACCATGCCGTGCTGGAGCAGGCTACGCGCCACCTGAAACAAACCTTGGAAACACTTCCCGGCGTGACCGACATTGCCGATACGCTCCAGCTTGGCAAGCGCGAATTGGCATTTACCCTTGAGCCCGCCGCCCGTTCGCTGGGAATTACCGCGCACGACTTGGCACGGCAACTGCGTGCCGCTTTTTACGGTGCCGAAGCGCTTTCCATTCAGCGCGGACGTGATGAAGTCAAAGTGATGGTACGCTATCCCGAAGCCGTACGACGTTCGCCGCATGCCTTGGAACAGTTGATGATCCGCAACAGTGCAGGGGTGGAGATTCCGTTGTATCAGGCTGCCCGTATGGATGATGGGACGGGCTATTACGCCATTGACCGCATAGATCGCCGCCGCGTACTCAGCGTTACCGCTGATGTGCGTGAACCGGAAGGGAACAGTGCCGAAATTGCGGTCGCCTTGCGTGAAACCATTGTTCCGGCACTCGTGAGCCAGTTTCCCGGCTTATCCGTCAGTCTGGAAGGGGAATCAAAAGAACGGCGCGAGTCGTTTGCCAGCCTTGGGAAAGGGTTTGCTGTCGCACTGTTTCTGATCTATGCCCTGTTGGCCGTGCTCTTTCGCAGTTACTTTCAGCCAGTTATCGTGATGTGCGCCATCCCTTTTGGCATCATCGGTGGGCTGCTGGGGCACATCATTATGGGATATGATTTAAGCATGCTGTCGCTGTTTGGCATGGTGGCACTTTCTGGAGTCGTCGTGAATGATTCACTGATCATGATTGATTTTATCAACTCGCGCCGCCGTGAAGGGATGCCGCTGTGGGAGGCAGTATGCCAGTCGGGGCAGCGCCGCTTTCGCCCGATACTGCTGACATCGCTCACAACCTTCCTTGGCCTGTGGCCGATGATATTTGAAACCTCGGTGCAGGCGCGGTTTTTAATCCCGATGGCGATCAGCCTTGGCTTCGGCATTATCTTTGCCACCGCCATTATTCTAGTGCTGATCCCAAGCCTATATTTGATTACCTACGATGTGGTGCACCTGTTCCAGAAAGAAGCGGAGATTGAAGGGGCGGCTGGGGAGGCAACGTAATAACGATGGTTGCGTTGGGTGGATATAGGATAATTTTTAAATTGGTTTTAGAATAATCATAATTATTCTAAAGTAAGTCACTATTTCGCTTCGTGTTATGAGGGATTCTGTGTCATTTCAAACGATCTTGGCGAGGAGAAATCTGACCTCCGCAAGCAAGAGCAAATGTCATTTCGAGCGAAGCGAGAAATCTGGATCTCTCACATGCGTTCGAGATGACTGGCAACAGTGCTGAATAGTTTACGTCACGTTTAACATATTACAAATAAGCATGATGGAGAAAAAATGGATGTGGCCGCATATCTAGACATGATTCAAAAACGCCTCAGAGCAGGTAAAACCACTGAGCACACCTTTCGTGGTGATCTTGAACAGCTTTTGCGCACACTTCTGCCGGATGTTCACGTCACTAACGAACCGGGACGCGTCCAGAACATTGGCAATCCCGACTATATCCTTTCGCGTAAAACAATCCCCATCGGGTACATAGAAGCCAAAGTCATCGGGATTAAACTGGATGGAAAAAATGAACAGTTCGAGCGATATAAAAAAGGGTTCGATAACCTTATCATTACCGATTATCTGATATTTCGTTTCTACCGTTATGGACAGTTTACAGAAGAAGTTCGGCTAGCAGAACTCCAAGGCACCACTATCATCGCCAACACAGATGCATTTCAACAATTTGAAAATCAGATTAAAGATTTTGGCATATTTGTTGGACAAACCATAAAATCACCAAATGTGCTTGCCAAAATGATGGCCGCCAAAGCACGACTTCTGCAAAATACTATTGAATACGCATTGACGTCACAAGATGATACCTATGAAAATAACAGCCTTCGCGATCAGTTAACTGCGTTTCAAGAAAGCCTCATCCATGATATCGACGAAAAGCAATTTGCTGATATTTATGCCCAAACCATAGCGTATGGCATGTTTGCCGCGAGACTGCATGATACCACACTTGAGAATTTCAGCCGCCATGAAGCAGCCGAACTTATCCCAAAATCAAATCCTTTTTTGCGTAACCTTTTTTCGTACATAGCTGGAACAACTATTGATGAACGGCTAATTACGAATGTTGACAACTTAGCCGATGTATTTCGTGCTACTGACGTAAAATCACTGTTAAATAATTTTGGCAATTCCGCTACGGCTCAAAACGACCCCATTATTCATTTTTACGAAACATTCCTCTCTGAATATGACCCCAAGCTCCGCAAGGCTCGAGGAGTCTGGTATACACCAGAACCCGTAGTCAGCTTTATCGTCCGTGCCGTTGATGACATCTTAAAAAGTGAGTTTGGTATCAAAGATGGCATTGCCGACAACAGCAAGATAGCCATTAAAGTCGAAGGTGTTGGCACTGATAAGCGCGGCAAACCCATAATGCAAGAAAAGGAAGTTCATAAAGTACAAATACTTGACCCTGCAACAGGAACAGGCACCTTTCTGGCCGAGATTATCAAGTACATCTACAAAACCCGGTTTGCTAACATGAAAGGCATGTGGAGTGGCTACGTTGAAAACGACCTCATTCCGCGATTAAACGGCTTTGAACTCCTTATGGCATCTTATGCAATGGCACACTTAAAGCTCGACTTGCTTTTACAAGAAACGGGGTATGTGCCAAATAAAAGCCAGCGTTTCCGTGTGTTTCTCACCAATAGCTTAGAAGAGCATCACCCTGCAACCGGAACCCTGTTTGCACGATGGATAAGCCAAGAGGCGCAAGAGGCTGATCTTGTAAAACGCGACACGCCAGTGATGGTAGTGTTAGGCAACCCACCATACAGCGGCGAAAGCGCTAACAAAGGCGAGTGGATTATGTCTTTGATGGAAGACTACAAAAAAGAACCTGGTGGGGCTGTAAAGCTAAATGAAAAAAATCCCAAGTGGATTAACGACGACTATGTGAAATTCATTCGTTACGCCCAGCATTTTATTGAAAAGAAAGGCGAAGGGATAATGGCGTTCATTAACCCACACGGCTTTCTTGATAACCCAACATTTCGTGGTATGCGCTGGAGCTTACTCAATACATATGACAAAATATACGTTATTGATTTACATGGCAACAGCAATAAAAAAGAAACTGCTCCAGATGGCTCAAAGGATGAAAATGTCTTTGATATCCAGCAAGGTGTTTCTATAAGTATCTTTATCAAAAAAGAAAAAAGAAAAATTGGTCAATTAGGTAAGGTTTATCACTTTGATGTTTATGGAAAGCGTACTCACAAGTATTCATTCCTTAGTAACAACTCGAATGGCCGGATCAACTATAAGCTTGTATCTAACATATCCCCTAGCTATTCTTTTATTTTAAAAGATATTGCAAGATTAAATGTGTATAAGTCAGGATTCGGCCTTGACGAGTTGATGCCCGTTAGCGTTGTTGGTTATCAATCGCACAGAGATTCTTTTGCTGTTGCCCATTGTAAGCACGAACTCATCAAGAGGCTGGCTGATTTTGTTGATGACAACATTGATGAACATGAGCTGCTGTCTAGGTATAATATTAATGAATCCAGCAGTTGGAAACTCAAAGAACAAAGAAATAAAATAGGAATACATATTAATTATGGCCAATTCGTATGCAAAACTACCTATAGGGCTTTTGATGATCGCTTTGCAATAATGCACCCAGCTATATGTGATAGGCCTAGAAAAGAACTAATTCTGCATGTCGCTGGCAGAGAAAACTATTGTTTACTGGTCTCAAAACAACAAGCAACCGTAGGGTTTAGGCATTGTTTTATCACAAAACTTATTGCAAATGACTGCGTCATTTCTACCTCTAGCAGGGAGGCAAATCAGGTTTTTCCTCTGCGACTATATGGTAGTGACGATCTTTCAACTACTACTGAAGGATATAACTTAAATTTAACTATTGTTGATAATATTTCACAAGCTATAGGCCTCGTTTTTAATGTTAATGATGCGAATGGCACATGCAGCATGTCTCCAGTTAATATCATAGATTACATTTATGCCGTCCTCCATTCGCCAAGCTATCGCACAAAATATCAAGAGTTTTTAAAAACCGATTTCCCCCGCATCCCTTATCCCACTGATGCAAATATGTTTTGGGATTTAGTACAAAAAGGGAGTGAACTGCGCCAGTATCACCTACTGGAGCATCAAGAGATTGACCGCTTTGTTACTTCGTACCCTGTTGCTGGCAATAACACTATCACCCGTAAAATTACCAAAAAAGATTGGGAACTCTACGACGAAGCTGGCGGAATTGGTCGAATCTGGATCAATGATGAACAGTATTTCGATGAAGTCCCGCTTATTGCTTGGGAGTTTTTTATCGGTGGCTATCAACCAGCACAAAAATGGCTGAAAGATCGCCATGGTCGAACGTTGAGTTATGACGATGTGCGGCATTATCAGCGGATTATTGTTGCACTCAATGAAACACATCGAATCATGGGGGAAATTGATGATACATGGCAACTTTAGTGACGCACATAACCCCACTTGTAACGTACATATTCAATTTGCAGATAGCCTTTTATTCGAGTTTAGTTCTCAAAAAGGATTATAAGAACATGTGCAATAAGACTACTAGATTACGAAAAGCTATATTAGGGTTAACAGCGATAGAAAAGACTGCGCCAAAAGTATCACCGGAAGACGTTAAATATAAGTGGTCACAGTTAGCGGGATCAGGTGGTGATCCCTACTCCATTGCACAGGAAGCGAATTCAGATGAAATTAGCGATGAACGGTTTAAAACACTAATGCGTCACTTAAATAGTTATTTATAATTCGGCGCAATGAACGGTTCAAGATAGTACGAAATTTCGTCTTGTATGCGGGTCATTTATAAATCTTGATTGATTAAGGAGTGTGTAAGATGAAATTAGATTCATTTGAAAAGAAAATTCGAAATGCAATAGCAAATTACAATGATACTTGCAATAAAGACCGTCTGGTAGAGGATGTTGCTGTGGCAATATATCATGAGCTTGGGCTTAACAATCACATTGATGAATCTTTATCTTTAGAATTACTAAACAAGCTTAAGGTCTCTGGCTAGAGTAGCCTCACTATTTCGTAGCCGTTCGCGGAATAACACAGAAAGGGATTACCATGCGAGCTGAAGGTACAGCACCTTCGTACGCAATTGGAAGATTTGATAGAGCGTATGCGGCGCATGTCTGAACAGCCACCAGCGTTCTTTTTGCGGTTAGATTTCCTCAAACAAAGTCGTTATCTTGCTCCTTACAATGCCTTTTTGATTGCGCAGCAGCGGCCCGATGCGCAATTGGTTTTTTCTGAATCAAAATGGAAGGTGTATGATCGCTACGTGCTGCCAGGCGCAGCGCCAATTGTAACGCTTATCCCTTTTGGTCCGGTTGCATTTGTCTATGATATTCGGGATACGGATGGGCGGCCTATAGAAGGGTATGAGAGTGATATTCCGCTAGGCGCGTTATGCGATCGCCTGTTCCCATTTGAAGGGTCTGTTGGCGCTGACTTGGAATTAGCATTCCGGCGTCTTGTCTACAACTGCGATAAAAAGAATATTCACGTAGAGTTCAAACCACTTTCAGTTTTTCAAGCGGGATACGTGACTTGCTATACGCAACCGGACGAGAAAAACTCGCCACAAATACATTATTCTCTCACAATCAACTCAAATCACGGTATTGCTCAACAGTTCCCCACGCTAGTTCACGAACTGGCACATATTTTTTGTGATCATTTATCTGAACGGACAAAACGTCTTTCTCACGAAATAGAAGAGCTGGAAGCCGAGGCGGTGGCATATCTATTCTGCTATCGCAAAGGATTTCGCCCTTGTTCGGAGAAGTACCTTATTGACTTTTTCGAGCAGGGCATTGACGTACCACTGTCACATTTTGAAATAATTTTGAAGGCACACCGAGAGATTGAGAAACTTCAGGTTGCCGATATCGGTGACACTGATCTGATCCCAGTAGAGTTTCACTTCTCCGTCGGCGGCTACTTTGGCTCATCGTATGCGCTTACCTTAAAAGATGAAACGATTGACTACGAAATTTGGCATCTCAGTGATGGGCATGTAGTGCCAACCACCGTTCTTAGCGTAAAGAAAGGTGCTTGGTCAAAGTTTCTGCAAGTGTGTCACGAAATAAATGTTTGGGACTGGAATAGTAGATATGTAAACCCTGGGGTTTGCGACGGAACTCAATGGCAATTTGTGTTACGGCTCCCTTATGCATTCATTGAAAGCTCAGGCGACAACAGTTATCCACCAGAATTTGATCGGCTATTAGCCGCGGCAAGTCGATTAGCTAACGGTGTCGAACTCAAATGATGTTGGCAAGATAACGTGGTGTGGTGGCGTGTGAAAAGATTGAAAACCAGCAATCGAGATAATCTATGAGTAACGAACAGGCCAACTCCGCAAACCCTCCCGACCTGAATTGAAAGGGGCGGTCTGCTGAAAAGCACAAAAAAAAAGCCCCAAACTCCTTGGGGCGTGAACGGTAGCGTTACCCTAGCGGCCAGATGGGCTGACGGTTTTTACGTAACCGTAATTTTTTTCAGTATTTGCTTCCCAAATAACCAACCCGCCGAGTAATAGGCCGACAACGCCAAGACCAATAATAAGTTTGATGACATTCTTGTTTATAGGGCACCTCGTGTCTGTTTTTCAGTATTGTTAGGGGTTTTCCCCTCTTTCTACAAGGGAAATCGACCTCATTAGGATAACTCTTCGTCAGTTTTACGGTTTGCTTGATGTTATTTTCGCCATTTGCGCTGTTTTTTGGAAGGTCTCTAGGTCGCTAAAGTGAATCCGTTCTCTTCCGTAGATTTGGTATTCTTCATGCCCTTTACCAGCAATTACCAGCAAATCATCCTCGCCTGCAAGTTCGCAGGCGCGCTGAATAGCGGTGGTACGGTCACGGATGGTTTCGGTTTTGGCAGGATCCATCGGTGCTATGATTTGCGCGATAATCTGATCTGGATTTTCGGTACGTGGGTTGTCGTCGGTGACAAGAGCGATATCTGCCAACTGCGATGCCAGTGCTCCCATTTTAGGGCGTTTCGTGGTATCGCGGTCGCCACCACAGCCAAACACAACAATCAATCGACCGGTGCAGAGGGCGCGCGCACCGTGGAGTAAGCGTTCCAAAGCATCTGGAGTATGGGCGTAATCAATGATGGCACGGATGCTGTTGACGGCCACAACCTGAAAGCGTCCGGCTGGGGGTTGCAGGGTAGTAAGTGCCTCCGCTATTTCGGCTGGAGCGTAGCCGTCTGCCAGCGCAAATGCGACAGCTGCCTGGATGTTTTCGAGGTTAAAGGGGCCATAGAGCGGTGCGCGGAAATGGTGCCCTTGCATCTGGAAAGCAATCCCTTGTTCATCCATGATTTGGTTTTCTACGCGCCAAGAGCCATTTGTTCCATAACTTGCGACGGTATGCCACTGTGTAGCGCTCAGTGGAACGCGTTCACGATTGACCAGCGCGATGGCGGGGGAATATTCGGTAAACAGGCGCCACTTTGCGGCGAGATAGTTTTCCATGGTGCCGTGGAAATCGAGGTGATCCGGAGTAAGGTTTGTAAACAGCGCACCGAAAAACTGAGTTCCCTGTACGCGGCCAAGTTCCAGTGAATGGGAAGAGACTTCCATAAAGAGATAGTCGACACCCTCGGCGATGCTGGTGTTGAACAGGGTTTGGAGCTCGGCGCCGCGTGGTGTGGTATTAGAAAGCGGCGTTAGCGGCTCTGGCCACACGGCGTAGCCGAGTGTTCCCAGCACCGCAGCACGTTTACCGAGCGCATGATAGATCTGGGCAAGATAGGTAACGGTAGAACTTTTGCCGTTGGTGCCGGTAACGCCAACAACGCGCATCTGGCGCGCAGGATAGTCGTAGCAGAGTGCAGCAATTTCCCCTTCGCGTTCGGCGAGATCAGGAATAACCAGTGTCGGGATGCTCAGCGAGATTTCTCGCTCGACGAGCGCTGCCAGAATTTTTCCGCTGGCCGCAAGCGACGGTAGATCATCATGCGGATCGTAATTTAGACCGGCAACGGCGATAAAGAGTGAATTGTCAGGGATGGTGCGACTATCCCACGCAAGCGCGGTTGGGGTGAGCGTGGCGTAGTGTGGGAGTGGTTCGATATCGAGCGCGGTAGCGATGTCGTGCAGTGTTTTCATCTGAAAAAGTTCTCCTTTGATGGATGTTTACTCTGGCAGGAGGAAGTCAACCACACGCTGCTGAAGTTTGGCCGTGTCCCCTGAGTGACGGTACGAGTGGGCAAACGGGTAGCTGTCGAAGTGGACACGCACGCCGTGTTTGAGCAGTGCGTTATAATATTCTATTCCTTGCGCGTAAGGAACGATGCGATCACGGGTGCCATGTATCAGCAGCACTTCGGCCTGCACGGATTTTGTATAAAAAAGCGGCGAGCGCTCAATGAGCAGTGGAAGTTGGTCAAGGTCGCCCATATATGATTCGGCAAAGCCAGTGTAGAGCGTAGAATTGATATAGCTGGTAAGGTTGGTGATGCCGGCTCCAATGATGGCGCGACGGAAGCGTTCGGGGTAACGACTGATGGCCATTGCGCTGAGGTAGCCACCATAGCTCCAGCCAGCGACGCTGAGTTCGTTGGTATCTACCGCGTAGTGTGCGATGGCAAAATCGACCCCTGCGATGACATCATCTACATCGCCGCCGCCCCAATCGCCGATATTGGCACGGCGGAATTGGAGTCCCCAACCAGCGCTGCCACGGGGATTTGGCCGTAGCACAAATGCACCCCGATGAGCCATAACTTGAACCGGCAGGAAATATGGGTAGCCGCTAAATCGTTCGGTGTAGACATCGGCTGGGCCGCCGTGCAAGTTCAAGATAAGTGGATAGCGTTTGTTGGCGTCGTAGTGTACCGGAAAGGTAAGGAGGCCGTGGATGGTTTGCTCACCCGATTGCCAGGCGATGGGTACTGTTGCTCCGCGCGGGAGATCACGTGTCTGTTTGTTGTAGTGTGTTCGCCAGCGAAGCGTGTTGCCCATGAAGAATGACAACTCTTCTGGTTCGTCGATATGGACACTCAAGAGGAGTGTGGTAGCGCCGCGGGACGCGTAGTTTTCTATATAGTGGGGCGAGGGGAACTGGGTTTCTTGTGGGGTGGCACCAGTGGTTTGGGTGATGAGCCGTTGTTGCATTCCCGCGACACTGAGGTACTGTACGGTGTGGTTGTTGACCCACGTTGCGATGCGGCAGTCGTCTGGTGGACGGATGGCCAGTGGTGTGTCGCTACCGGTAGCGAAATCGTAGATGCGCGGTTGTAATTGGTAGCCCCATCCGGGAACACCGTTGGCGCTGAGGTACAGAAAGCGGCTGCCATCTGGGGAAAAGCGCGGTGCGGCGTCCATAGCAGGGCGTTCAACCAGTGTGGTAAGTGATCGGTTGGTTGTGTCGAACAGGAAAATATCGTAATCGACGGGATACCAGATTGGTTCGTCACGATGCGCGGCGAAAAGGAGCGATTGTTCGTCGGGAGCGACGTCAAGCGATGTGATGCGGAGTGGTTGGTTTTGCAGTAACGGGGTGGTTTCACGGGTAGCAATTGTCTGTTGATAGAGGTCGTGAAACTGGATGGGATCGTGTGTTTTTGCATTCAATCGTCCGCTATTGACGGCAAGGTAAAGGGCGTCATGACCGAGGGAAAAGAGCAGTACGCCAGCATCAAACGAAGTGAGTTGTTGCACGGTCGCGTGCGCGTGGTTCCAGCGAAAGACTTGGCGGCGGTTGTTCGTGTCACTCGCAAGAAAGAAAAGCTCCGGTTGCGTCGCGTGAGCGGTCAATTGTGTGATGGAACCGCGTGGCGACTCCAGCGAGTCAATGCGCGTCCCGTCATGGTCATAGAGGTCGATCCGTTTCGAGTTGACCACAACGGCAGCCACGGTATCGGTGAGTTGCGGTTGAGAGAGGTAGACGTAGTGTTCAAGGTCGGCCACGGTCGTAGCGGTGCTGGTGAGAGGGCGAATAGATACGAGAAGCAGTACCAGCATGACAAAGGAAAAGAGTGACCGGGCGCGCCTGTGCATGTGGGCTTAACGGCGGAACAGGACGATTCCATCCTGCTCAAAGTTCTTCAGCCACGAGGGACGTTGCTCCAGTAACGTCAGAAAGGGAACGACAGCAAAAATATCGGGTTTGATATGGCACGTGTATTCGGCTTCAATGGCATCGAGCAGCGTGGTGATTTGGGCAAGCGCAGCTTCTGTCCGTTCGGGAACGAGAAAGATCACGTTCAGTGGCGATTCTCCATCTTCCATGCGGCCGCCGTAGAGGGTGGCGTACTGGACGCATTCTAGGTCGGCGAGGCGTTCGCTCAGTGCGGCGAGGGCGTTTTGTTCATGTTCGGGAAGCAAGTCAATAAAATGTTTCGGGTTCAATGGGGTGTCCTTGTGTGGGGGAAGTTGATGCGGAAAACGGGCAGGATTGCTCCTGCCCTTGTTCATAGTTACTTCAGGTTTGCCAAAATCGCTTGGCCGATTTCTTTCGTATTCACGCGCTGCATGCCGGGGCTCATGATGTCGCCGGTGCGGTAGCCCTGATCAAGGGTTTTGCGAACAGCAGCTTCGATTTTTTCCGACGCTTCGATGGCACCGAAAGAGAACTTCAGCATCATCGCCGCCGAAAGGATTTGCGCAATCGGGTTGGCAATCCCCTGTCCGGCGATGTCAGGTGCTGATCCGCCTGATGGCTCGTACAGTCCGAACGTTCCTTCAGCCAGTGATGCCGATGGCAACATGCCGAGTGAACCGGTTAGCATGGCAGCTTCGTCAGACAAGATATCGCCGAACATGTTGTCGGCCAAGATCACGTCGAATTGCTTCGGGTTACGCACGAGCTGCATAGCGGCATTGTCGACGTACATGTGCGTCAGTTCGACTTCAGGGTAGTTTTTCGAGACTTCTACGACCACTTCGCGCCACAGGATTGACGTGGTAAGGACGTTGGCTTTGTCGATAGAGCAGAGTTTTTTGTTGCGCTTCATGGCGGCTTCAAAAGCAACGATGGCGATACGACGGATTTCGGATTCGCTGTATACAAGTGTGTCAAATGCTTTGCGTTCGGGTTTCTCTTCGCGCCCTTTCGGTTGACCGAAGTAAATTCCGCCCGTGAGTTCGCGGACAATCAGAATGTCCATGCCACCGGCAATACATTCTTCTTTAAGGGTTGAAGCGCCAGTCAGTGCTGGGAAGATGATGGCTGGACGTAAGTTAGCGTATAGACCGAATATTTTCCGTAGAGGCAAGAGTGCGCCACGTTCCGGCTGTTTTTCCGGTGGCAGGTTTTCCCATTTGGGGCCACCGACGGAGCCAAACAGGATCGCTTCGGCATTTTTACATGCTTCAAGGGTTTTAGCGGGCAGTGGCTCGCCCCAGTTGTCGATGGCGATCCCGCCAACATCAGCCCACTCTTTTTCAAAAGTCAGTCCGTACTGTGCACCAACGGTGTCGAGCACTTCGATCGCTACAGCCATGACTTCTGGGCCGATGCCGTCGCCGGGTAAAACGGCGATTTTGTGTTGCTTGGTCATACTATCTCCTTGTTATTTTTGGCGGTTGATTTGCCGTATATGCTGAAAATTTTGTAACCATTTACGATCTCCCTTGTCATCTCGAACGCAGTGAGAGATCTCTTGTTTTTTCTGAGACTTCTCCTCGCTACGCTCGTTCGAAATGACACCATGTAGTTAATGGATGTCTATATGCGTCTGTGTGTAAGAGTTGCCATTCTTTTCACGTGAAAAGAAAGAACATTATCCTCCGCTACACGCCGACTTGCCACCTTTAGATACGCCGATTTTCTGCGGTGCTGGTTTGGTTTGCATCCGCACGCTAACACTGGCGACAAGGTTTTTCGCAATTTTCGTGAACTTCTTGGCGAGGTCGCTTTCGCTTTCCAGTGCGGCGTAGAACGGTGTGCCAGCGTCGCCGGTTTCGCGCACGGCAATGCTGAGCGGGAGATCGCCTAAGAAAGGGAGTTTCTTTTCAGCTGCGTATTTGCGTGCCCCTTCGGTGCCAAAAATATGGCTTTCGTGGTTGCAGTTGGGGCAGATGTGGTAGCTCATATTTTCGACAATACCAAGGATCTCCACGCCGGTTTTTTCAAACATAGCTACCGCTTTACGGGCATCGAGCAGGGCAACGTCTTGCGGCGTCGAAACGACTACCGCGCCAGTAATCGGCACGGTTTGTACGAGGCTCAGCTGCACATCGCCAGTTCCTGGGGGAAGGTCGAGCAGCAGAAAGTCGAGTTCTTCCCATGCCACTTCGCACATAAACTGTTTAATTGCACTGTGAATAACGGGGCCGCGCCAGATGACAGGGTCGTTTTCATCGAGAAAAAATCCCATGCTCATAATCTTGATGCCGTCGGCGGTTTGCGGCGGAACAATATCTTCGCCACGCACGGTCGGGCGCTCAGTCACACCGAACATTTTCGGCACCGATGGGCCGTAGATATCGGCATCCATTAAGCCAACTTTATAACCCATACGTGCGAGAGCGACGGCCATATTGCAAGTGACCGTCGATTTGCCGACGCCACCTTTGCCACTGCCAATAGCCACAATGTGTTTAATGCCAGGGAGGGGATTTTCGACGGCAGTTGTTTCAGGTGCGGTCAGCCGGATGGCGACGCTTTTGACGCCAGCGACAGTTTCTACCGCTTCGCGGCATTCGCGTTCAATCTGTGTTTTGAGCGGGCATCCGGCGGTGGTTAGTTCGACGACCACCAGAACATCTCCGCCATCGACCTGGATATCTTTAATCATTCCGAGTTCGAGCAGGGTTTTGCCGATTTCGGGGTCTTTGACGGGGGCAAGTGCCTCCCGAACTTTTTCAACGGTCAATGACATATTCTACCTCTTTTCATCTCTTGGGGAGCTTATACCCTTTCAGGTAGTCGGGTGGCAAGCCTTTGAAATTTGTCTTCGATTACATTCTGTAATGCAGGTATTGCATGTAAGTAACCACTGATGAACGAGGCACTTCAATGATTGGTTGGCGGTATGGCCATGGCCAATGACTTTGGCTGGGCAATGGTTTAAGCAGCCATCACAGTGCTCGCAATGGTTTGTTGGCACAGTTGTTGTGGTCATCAGCTCCATCGGAACCAGTGGCCGGACGTAATATTTTTTTCGGGCAGCAATATTTGGCAGATAGCCAAATCCGCTTTCTCCGCGCACTAAATATCCAAGCTGATAGAGGAGCTTTTGGCTCGCGCGGTGGTTGAGTCCTAGCCTTTGCGGGGTAGCAAAAATTTGCAGTTGATTATCCGCGTAGAGCAGCGTCGATCTCCTCTTGAATCAGGGCATACCCTTCTTGCGGGCGCTTATGTTTGGTAATTGGGCGACCGATTACCATAAAATCTGTCCCCAGCTTCACGGCATCGGCTGGTGTGGTGATGCGGGTTTGATCGTCAGTGGTTGACCACGCGGGGCGAATGCCCGGTGTGATCGTCAGGAAATCTTCGCCAAGGTGTTCTTTGATCAGGCGCACTTCACGCGCGGAACAGACCACTCCATTGAGTCCGCTTTCTTTCGCGAGCGTGGCGAGCCGTAAAACGTGTTGCTCTAGGGGTGCTTCAATGCCGACTTCGCGCAATTCATCGGCTCCCATGCTGGTCAGGACGGTAACGGCAATCAGGAGCGGCGGATTGCTGATATCCTTCAGCGCGTTCGCGGCGGCTTCCATCATGGTGCGACCGCCACTGGCATGAACGTTCACCATCCGCACACCGAGTTCGGCAGCGGCACGGGTGGCTTGGGCAGCGGTATTGGGGATGTCATGGAACTTGAGGTCGAGAAAAACGTGTGCGCCAGCAGAAACAACATCTTCGACTATTTTTTGTCCATGGGAAACAAACAGTTCCTTACCGATTTTGAACCACGGACGAAAAGAGGCGAGCTCATCGACGGTGCTGCGGGCAATCATCCGATCTGAGGTATCAAGCGCAACAATTACTTTTGACATGCAAGGCTCCTTGCTTTTTCTATCAGCATGATGGGGATGTCATCAGTGATGGGATATGCCAGTGCGCAGGCATGGCAGTGGAGTTCTTCGCGCGGAGTGGTTGCGTATTCCAGTGTCCCTTTGCACTGTGGGCACACTAAAATGGACTGAAGTTCGGGGGGAAGTGGCATACATACATCCTTTATTGTTTGGTACTTCTAAAATAGCGATGAACACAAGGGTCACCATTTTACACAGTTTTTCCGCCAGATAACAACCATCGGCAGCCCCATGATGCCATAGAAAGACCGAAGGTGGCGGGGACAAAGATCATGCTTCCCTGTGCCACGCGGTCGCGTCCATGGGCGGTTTTACTGATGAGCGGAGTGTGTGGTGTGATTGGTTTTTCCCGCGAATAGACGACAGGGAAGTCAAGGGTGTGGCCGGTGCGGCGGATGAATTTGCGCACACGCGCGGCTAAGGGGCAAATGTCGGTTTGGCTTAATTTGGCAATTTGCACTTGTTGCGGATCAAGTTTGCCGCCAGCGCCCATCGAGCTGATGAACGGTTGTCCGGCATCGAGCAAGCGGCGCAAAAGGCGTAGTTTGGGGTTGAGCGAATCGATGCAGTCAAAGACGAGATCAACCGTCGCGCCGCCAAATAGTTCCCCTTCGGTATAGAAGTCGGTATTAATGTGTACGGTTGTGGTGGGCGATATATCAAGCACACGTTGTTGTGCGACTTCGGCTTTTGAATGGCCGATTGTAGAATGGAGGGCAACGAGTTGGCGGTTAAGGTTGCCAGTGCTGACCACATCGGCATCAAGCAAATAGAGCGTGCCAACTCCTGAACGAGCCAGTGCTTCGGCCACAAATGAACCCACTCCACCAAGGCCAATAACCGCCATGCTTGATCGAGCGAGTGTTTGGATTCCGGCTTCGCCAATCAGTAATGCGCTTCGTTCGTGCATCATGCGCTGGCACCGGTTGTCGTCTGTAGTGGAAGATGGATTCGTAAGAGGCCATCGCGCAGTTCAACACAAACATTTTTTTCGTCAATGTCATTTTCCAGATACACGCGCTTGCGAAAGGCACCGTGGTTTTGTTCCATTCGCACGTACGTGCACCCTTCTGATTGCTTGCGCAAACGCCGTACTCCAGAGATGACGAGGTGTTTGCCGCGAATTTCGAGTTCTACATCTTCGTTGTCCACTCCGGGGAGGGCGACTTCTACACGATACTCTTTTGGGCTCACGCTGATATCGACATCTGGGAGCCATTCAGAGCGTCGTTCGCCACGAGAAATATCGCTTAAAGCACATGTTTCATCATAAAAAGACGTCATTTTATTGTAGAGAAAGACCATCTCAAATAATGGTTCTTGCGGTATTTTGGCCATTTCTATACCCCCGATAGGAATCAAACATCATTTCGAAAAATACTTGCCATCACTAGAATCTTGGTATATTGTATACAGAAATTTGGCCTAAGTAAAGGCTGCTGGTCGTTATAGCACGTTTGTGCTAAGTCAATAGAAAGTGATTTTAAGGAGGCATCAGTATGGGACTTAAAGAGAAACTGCGCCAAAAGATTGTTGAGCACCGTCCGCGTACCACAAAACTCATGAAAGAACACGGTAACGTGAAGATTGGCGAAGTGACCATCGAACAGTGTATCGGTGGCGCTCGTGATGTGAAGTGTCTGGTAACCGACATTTCTTACCTTGATCCACAAGAAGGGATTCGTTTCCGTGGTAAAACAATTGACGAAACATTTGCTTGTTTGCCAAAAGTTGCTGGGAAAAACTACCCTACTGTAGAATCTTTCTGGTATTTTCTATTGACTGGCGAAGCGCCAACAGAAGCTGAAGTTGCTGAGTTAGTTGCTGACTTCAAAGCACGCTCACAAGTTCCACAGTACGTGTATGACGTGCTCCGCGCGCTGCCGCGCGACTCGCATCCAATGGCAATGTTCTCGGCTGCGATCGTTTCTATGCAACGCGAATCAAAGTTTTCTGCCTACTATAAGAGCGGAAAATTCAACAAAATGGATGCTTGGGAGTACATGTACGAAGAGTGTACTGACCTGCTCGCCAAACTCCCAGCTATCGGCGCGTACATCTACCGTATGAAGTACAAAGGGGACGTCCATATCCCTGCTGATCCAAACCTCGACTTTGGCGGAAACTTCGCACACATGATGGGCGTTCCTGCTCCTTATGACGACGTTTCTCGTATGTACTTCATCCTCCACTCTGACCACGAATCAGGGAACGTTTCTGCACACACAACTCACCTTGTTGCGTCGGCTCTTTCTGATGCGTACTACTCACTTTCTGCTGGTATTAACGGTCTTGCCGGCCCACTTCACGGTCTTGCGAACGAAGAAGTTCTCCGTTGGACACAACAGTTCATGGAAAAACTCGGCGGCCAAGAGCCAACCGAAGAGCTGATCGAAAAAGCTCTGTGGGATACACTGAACAGCGGTCAAGTTGTTCCTGGGTACGGTCACGCAGTATTGCGTAAGACTGACCCACGTTACACTTCACAGCGCGAGTTCTGCTTGAACACTGAAGGGCTGAAGGATTATCCGCTCTTTAAAGTTGTCAGCATGATCTACAAAGTGGCTCCTGGCGTTCTTACGAAGCAAGGAAAAGCGAAGAACCCATGGCCAAACGTTGACTCACAGTCTGGCGTTATCCAGTGGTACTACGGTGTTACCGAGTATGACTTCTACACCGTTCTGTTCGGCATTGGCCGCGCCATCGGCGTACTTGCTAACATCACTTGGGATCGCGGCCTTGGCTATGCTATCGAGCGTCCGAAGTCTGTTACGACTGCTATGCTCGAAAAGTGGGCAGAAGAAGCGAAGTAATTTCGCACTCATTCCAATACATAAAACCCCTCGGCCAGTCGGTCGAGGGGTTTTTTTGCGTCAATTAAAAGTTGTTTTTCACATACGCTTCAAATTGTTCAATCGGCAGTGGTCGGCTAAAGAGGTAGCCTTGGCAGGCGTAACAGCCGACGCTTGCAAGAAACTCCCGCTGCGCTTCCGTTTCCACCCCTTCGGCGATGACACTCAGCCCAAAACTTTTCCCAAGCGCTACGACTGTTTTTGCAATGGTGGCATCGTTTGGGTCATCCAGAACATCGCGCACAAAGGATTGGTCGATCTTTAATTGATCAAGTGGTAGACGTTTCAGATACGCCAGCGAGGAGTATCCGGTGCCAAAATCGTCCAGTGAAAAGCCAATCCCATGGGTTTTCAGCGTAGCCATTTTATCAACGACATCATCAACCTTTTCTACCAATAGGCTTTCTGTAAGTTCCAGCTTCAAAAGTGCGGGATTGGCACCTGTTTTCTGAACTGAGTCGAGAACGGTGGCAACGAAATTTAGTTCGCGGAATTGCCGCGTGCTGACGTTGATCGCCAGTGTCAGGTCAGCCAGTTTTGGTTCTGATGCCCAGCAGGCAAGGTTCGTGCAAGCCGTTTCAAGAACCCATTGGCCTAAGGAAAGAATTAAGCCAGTTTCTTCGGCTAAAGGGATAAAATCGGCTGGTGATACCATGCCACGTGTGGGATGTTGCCAGCGCACAAGAGCTTCAGCGCCGGTGACAGTGCCATTTTCACCAATTTGTGCTTGATAGTGAAGTATCAGTTGCCCTTCTCGGATTGCGTTGCGGAGATCTTTTTCCAAAGCTGTCCGATAGGTAACCGCTATTTCCATTGCAGGGTCAAAGAAACGGATAGCATCGCGTCCGGAGGCTTTGGCTTTATACATGGCAAGATCTGCTTGTTTCATCATCTCATCAATGGATGTATCTTCGCCGAGGAAAAGGGTTACGCCAATGCTCTGCGTGCTGTGATGCAGTAATCCTGCGAGTGTATACGGCTGATTGAGTGTGGTAAGAATTTTCTCGCCAATTGTTTCCGCAATTTGTGCCGCTTCGGTCTTATCGCTATGCAGACTAGAAATCATAACCAGAAATTCGTCGCCGCCAAGACGCGCCACGGTATCTTCGCCGCGCACGCAACTGGTAAGGCGTTGGGCAACTTGCCTTAACAGGGAGTCACCCATATCATGCCCGAGGGTATCGTTCAGGGTTTTAAAGTTGTCAAGATCAATGAAAAAGAGTGCTCCATAGACGCCACGACGACCAGCTGCGGTCATAGCCTGCTTCAGGCGATCATTGAAAAGCGTTCTGTTCGGTAACCCGGTAAGTTGGTCGAAGTAGGCCAGTTCGGCAATCCGTTCTTCGGCTCGTTTGCGTTCGGTAATGTCAAAATGGCTGCCGACATAATGGGTAACACGCCCCGCGGCATTTTTGACTGCCGAAATAGTGAGCCATTTAGGGTACACTTCTCCGTTTTTGCGCTGATCCCAGATTTCACCCTGCCAGACACCCGAAGCATTGATCGATTCCCACATATCGCGGTAAAACTTTTCATCATGATAGCCGGACTGTAAAATTCGTGGATTTTGACCGATCACTTCTTCGGGTTGATAGCCTGTGGTTTCGGTGAATGACGTATTCACTTTAAGGATAACGCCATTGGCATCTGTCACCACCATCCCTTCTTGTGACTCGAAGGCCGCAGCGGCAATACGCAGCTCCGTTTCTGCGAGCGCGAGTTCTGTCATGTCGATAAGAACGCCACGGAAGCCGGTAGGCTTGCCATGTTCGTAGCACACACTGGTGTAAACTTGAATGGGGAATGTGCTGCCATCTTTACGCAAAGCGGTATAGCTATTCCCTTTTGCGATTCCTGTGAGCGTAATGTGTTTGAGGTTTTCCGCAAGACGGGCGTGGTCTTCGGGAATAATCGTAGCGGTAATATTCATGCCACGAACAAGGTCGGCTTCTGTATACCCAAAAGCTTTATATCCAGCTTGGTTGACGTAGGTGAGTATTCCTTGTAGGTTCGATTCAAAAACGGTTTGCGGCAAAAGTTCTGTGACTTCGCGAAACTTTTTTTCGCTCGCCTGAAGAGCATCTTCTGCCCGCTTGCGTTCTGTAATATCCGCAAAAACACATGCAAAACGATGGGGCGACGGGCTGAAGGCAGTGATTTGAAAATGTTTGCCAATTTCTCTGGAGTAGTTTTCAAAGAAAATAGGTTCACCGCCGAGCGCGACTTTACCGTAGGTTTCTATCCAATACGGCTCGGTATTGGGGAGTACTTCAAGGACGGTACGACCGACAATATCGTGTGCGCGCAAGCCAGTCATCTGCTCAAAACTCGGATTGACCGCAAGGAAACGGTAGTCAATAGGGTTACCTGCGCTATCACACACAATTTCATGGAGTGCAAAACCGTTCAGCATGGATTGAAATAAGAGTTGATAGCCTGCTTCGGCTTGCTTTAAGTCGGTGATATCCAAATGGGTTCCGGCCATTAAAAGTGGTGCGCCATCGGCATCCCATTCGTAAACACGCCCACGGTCAAGCACCCATACCCAATGGCCGTCTTTATGGCGCATGCGCACTTCGCAGCGATAGCTGTCGATTTCGCCTGCAAAATGTTGTTCCAGTGCATTTTCCGCTTTAACAAGGTCATCAGGATGTGACAGTCGCTGCCAAAGGGTGATATCAAGGGGCGATAATTCCGGTAAGGAGTAACCCAGCATTTCTGCCCACCGTTCATTATAAACAGTCCTTCCCGTTTGAACGTTCCATTCCCACGTTCCAGCTTGCGAGCCCTCAATGATATAGGTAAGCCGTTGTTGGTTTTTTTTGATTTGAGTTGTTTGGCGCGTGATTGTATGGCGTAACGAAAGGTTCCACAGCGCAACGAGAGCGATGCCTCCACAGGCGACAAGAATATACGGCCAAAGGGTTATAGACTCGGTCGCATGGTCGGGCAACGTAGTGCCAATCCACTTGCGACTGAGGCGATCAAGCATTCCGGAAGCGTCAGCGTGCTCAATCCCTTTATTTATTATTGATTGAAGTAAGTGATGGCCTTGTAGTACCGCCATGCTATTCAATCCGATATAGAGGGGTTCGCCGATAATTTTTAGTTCAAGGTTGAGATTCGAGCGGTAGAGGTGATAGAGGACAATTTGCTCATCACCAATAATGGCATCGGCTTGGCCGTTAATAACCATATTTGTTGCTTCAGCAAAGGTACTGGTTGGTACTATTTCGGCGGTGATCCCTTGCGATTTCAAATACTCTGCGGCGTAGTCGCCACGTTGCATGGCGATTTTTTTTCCAGACAAATCGGCTAATTTCGCAATATCTGGTCGATCTGTGCGTACAAATATGGATGCGGGAACTTCAAATATGGTTTGGGTAAAGTCGAATAATTCATCCCGTTTTTCGCTGTAGAAAAAACTGAGTGTGTAAAATATTTTGTGTAAGTGGCCATTTACGATACCATTCTGATCATATCTCAAGGAGTATCCTATGGCCATTTCCGATGAACTTCTCGACCAGCTTCTTGCCAACTATAAAAAGCCTGAAGATCTTGTAGGCGAAGGCGGTCTACTCAAAGAGTTAACGAAGCGACTTGTAGAGCGTGCAATGCAGACAGAGATGACTGACCATCTTGGCTATGCCAAACATGGAAAGTCAGACAAGCAGGCTGGAAACTCACGCAACGGCAAATATCCAAAGACCATTAGTGGTGAGTTTGGTGAGCTTCAGATCAATGTTCCCCGTGACCGCGACGCCAGTTTTGAGCCAAAAATTATCCCCAAAGGTCAAAGCCGCTTTCATGGTTTTGACGATAAAATCCTCTCTATGTACGCGCTGGGCATGAGTACACGGGACATTCAAGTTCACTTAGAAGAGATGTATGGAGTGGAGGTTTCCCCCACCTTAATATCCCAAGTAACCGATGCTGTGATTGACGATGTGAAATCATGGCAAAACCGTCCCCTTGATGAAGTTTACCCCATTGTTTATCTGGATGCTATCAGGGTGAAAGGGAGACAAGGCGGACACATTATCAACAAAGCAGTGTATCTCGCGTTGGCTGTCACCATGGAGGGACAAAAGGAAGTTCTTGGCATGTGGATCGCCGAAATGAAGGGCAAAGTTCTGGCTTAGTATTCTTAACGGACTACAAA